>NZ_JBEXPT010000006.1:0-57750 GCF_040612195.1 Streptomyces sp. NPDC006450
GCCTCCCGCCTGGCGGATACGGTGTAAAGAACGCGTCAGGAGCTGGCGCGCGGTGTGCCGGGAAGTCTGGTCGGCGTCCTGGGGGCAGTGTGCCCTCCCGTCGCTGACACACCCGGAGGCCCCTGCCATGGCCGGTACCCGCTCGTGTTCCCCTTTCCTCGGATTGCTGCCGCTTCCCGAACGGCAGACGATCACCTGGGCTTTGCGTACGGAGACCGTCGGCGGCCTGGTTCTCCTCGGCGCCGCGGTCCTCGCGCTGATCTGGGCGAACAGCCCGTGGAGCGCGGCTTACGCGTCCGTACGCGACTTCCACTTCGGGATACCGGCCCTGGGCCTGGACCTTTCGGTGGGCCACTGGACGGCGGACGGGCTGCTGGCCCTGTTCTTCCTCGTCGCGGGGATCGAGCTGAAACGCGAGCTGGTCGTCGGGCAGCTGCGCACCCCGGCCACCGCAGCGTTGCCCGTCGTCGCCGCACTGTGCGGGATGGCGGTGCCCGCCGCTCTCTACCTGGCCACCGTCACCGGGGGCGGCGGCAGCAGTGCGGGCTGGGCGGTGCCGATGGCCACCGACATCGCCTTCGCGCTCGCGGTCCTCGCGGTGCTGTCCACGCACCTGCCGGCTGCGCTGCGCGCCTTCCTCCTGACTCTGGCGGTGGTCGATGACCTGGGCGCGATCCTGATCATCGCGGTGTTCTTCACCTCCGACCTGAACCTGTGGGCACTCGCGGGAGCCTTCGCGGGTCTGGTGCTCTTCTATCTGCTCCAGCGGCTGCGCGTACGCGGCTGGTGGTGGTACGTGCCCCTCGGGCTGGCGATCTGGGCGCTGATGTACAACGGCGGCGTCCACGCCACCGTCGCCGGCGTCGCCATGGGTCTGATCCTGCGCACGACCCGCGACCAGCGTGAGAGTGCTTCCCCCGCCGCCCGGGTCGCGCACCTGATCCACCCGTTCTCCGCCGGCGTCGCGGTGCCGCTGTTCGCGCTCTTCGCCGCCGGGGTGAGCATTTCCGGCCCGGCCCTGGGCGCGGTGTTCACCAGCCCCGAGCCCCTCGGCGTGGTGATCGGCCTGGTGGTCGGCAAGACGCTCGGCATCTTCGCCGGGACCTACCTGGCCGCCCGCTTCACCCGCGCCCAGCTCAACCCCGACCTGGCCTGGGCCGATGTCCTGGGCCTGTCGGTGCTGGCCGGGATCGGCTTCACCGTCGCCCTCCTGATCGGCGAACTCGCCTTCCCCGGCGGCCAGAGCGGCGAGCACGTCAAGGCCGCCGTCCTGGTCGCCTCGCTGATCGCCGCCGTCCTCGCCGCGGTCCTGCTGCGGCGGCGCAACACCGTCTACCGGCGCTTGTACGAGGCGGAGAACCTCGACGCCGACCATGACGGAATCCCCGACATCTACCAGCACGACACCCCGGCGGCCACCGGAAGCGGCACCGCTCGCGCGGAAGGGAAGGCCACCCGATGACCGGCGGCGACACCTCACTGCTGACTCCCTTGATCATCATCGCCGCCCTGGTCATCCGCACCGCGCTCACCGAGCTCCGGCACCCGGGCAGCGCCCGACGCCTGTGGGCCTTCGCCACCAGCCCGAAGGCGATGGCGGCCGGCGCGAGCGTCGCCGCTGCCACGGTCCTGATCGCCGCCACCCACTACGGCTGGGTCGTGGCGGCCTGGGCCCTGCTCATCGGGGGACTCACCGCATACCTCACCGCCCGCGACACACCGGCCGCACCGAGCAAGGAGGAGCCTGTGTCCGAGCGGCAGATCGGAAGGGTGCTGGCCGCGATGGGCGCGCCGCTCACCCTGGCCGGGGCGGCGATGTATTTCCTGCCCGGCCCCGGCTTTCCTGTACTCATCATCGGCCTCTCCCTGCTCCTCACCGGCCTCGCCATGGCCGCAGCCGGCCACCGATAGCCGCCGTCCGGCCCCCATCCCGACACCGACAGGAAACCGAAGACGATGATCTGGCAGTGGACCGGCCTGGCGGTCTTCTCCCTCACCCTGCTGCCCACCGGACTGGCGATGGCAGCCGGCTGGGCCCCGGCCCGCCTCCGCGCCCGGCTCGCGCCGGTGCGCGCCCACGGCCGGGCCCGCTGGCCCTGCACGCCGTAGCGCCTCTGAACGCGATCCCGCGCCTGTCCGGGGCCTCCCCGCAGATGAGCCTGGCTCTGACCGCCGCCGGGGGCATCGTTGCGGTGGCGGGATGCCTGACCGCGACCTGGCAGTTGGCCGTCTTGCCCAACGCGCCGCAGTACTGCCGGGCCACCCCCACCGATGCCGTCCCGCACTTGGGAAACGACACATCGTCTACCACCCACACCTCAGGCCGGACAGCTTCCGTCAGCCGCTCGGCGATCCGCCGCCGCACCGGCAAGGGATCCCACGGCGACTGATTCACGAACTGCTGCAGGGCCTGCATGTTCCCGTCCGGCAACCGCTCGGCCATCGGCTGGATCGACTTACGCCGCCCGTCCAGCATCAAACCCCGCAGATAACACCCGCCCCACCGGCGCTGATCCCGCCGCGAAAACGAAGCGAACACATCGGCAACGAACTCCGCCAACTCACCCCGGAGCCGTTCCACCTCCCCCAGCCGCCTACCCGGAACATGCCCACAACCAGGCGAGATCACCCGACGTAACGAAGCACTACTAGGACGTTTATCGAAAGTATTTTCTAGGAGATCGTCAGGCTGCCCGGCTACGGTGCGGGCATGGTGAATTTCGTGCTGGTTGCAGGTGCACGGCTCGGGGCGTGGGCGTGGGGCGAGGTGGTGCCGTATCTGCGCGCGGCTGGCCACGGCGTCTATCCGTTGACGCTGTCCGGTCTTGCTGACAAGCAAGGGGTACCGGCGGGGCAAGCGACTCACGTCCAGGACATCGTTGCCGAGGTGGAACGCCAGGGTCTGCGTGACGTAGTCCTGGTGGGTCACAGCTACTCGGGCATCCCAGTAGGTCAGGCCGCGGAGCGGATAGGTGACCGACTGGCCCGCGTAGTATTCGTCGACTCAAGTGTTCCAACTGACGGCGAGTCGTTTGTCTCCGCCTGGCCGGACGGCGGGGCGGCAGTGGAGGCATCGATCGCCGAGAACGGAGGGTTTTGGCCGCTCGCGCCAGCTGCTCATTACGACGGAGAGGGTCTCACCGATGAGCAGATCGCACGCCTCGTGCGTGGCTCGACGCCTCACCCAGGTGCCACGCTGACCGAGCCCGCTGTGCTGGCGGGGCCGCTCGGTGAACTTCCGGCGACATACATCCTGTGCGTGATGCCGGGGGCCGAGCCTGACGACGCCGAGCCCGACGAAGATGTAGCTGAGCTGCTGAACAGCAAGCGCTGGCGGCTGGTCAAGATGGACACCGGCCATTGGCCGATGTTCTCCCAGCCGCGCGAGCTGGCGCAGATTCTCCTCAACGCTGCCGTGGAGTGAGAGCACCGCCGACGGCTTCACCTCGAACCTGACGGTCTACTTCCCCGTCACCTGCCCGGACGAGGTCCTGGACCACCACCTGCGGCACTACGCCGTCGAATTCCGCAACGGGATCGTCGCCGCCGCGGCCGCCCGCGCCTGACACTCCTGTCGGACGCCGGGACCGCCCCGGCGTCCGGAACCCGGGAAGCAGTCGGACCGCCCCACCTGGAACCGCCGCCGGATCCGGCCCGGCGGAAACGTACGGCCCGACTCCCCCCGGCACGGTGGACAACGAGCGAGCAGAGCCCTCTCGCATCCTTGGAAATGAGTCATCGGCGCGGAGCCCGCCGCCCTCCTGCGGTGCTCGCTCCCGTCGACCAAGACCGCCGGCCCTCCCGCGCGACCTACTGCGCCAGAGTCGTGACGCCCTTCGACCCCCCGCCGCCGTTGCCCGGGCCCCGGCGCCAGGGTGGCCTTCGCGGGGCCCTTACGGGCCCGTAGGCGGCAACGTGTCGTCTACGAGCAGGTGAGTGGGGCTTGCCGCAGTCAGTACGGCGGGTTGGACGCCCAGGGGGAGGCGGCCTGCGCGCACCACGTGGCCGACCGGATCCGGGCCGACATCCCGAAAGCCCCTACAGCCAGGGCCTTCAACGCCTTTGTGAGCCGGTGGGACTCGCGGGGCGGCCGGTTTGCGGATTCTCGGTTCGTGGGGATGGGTCGGTGGGACTGAATTCTGGTCAGGTTGGGACGGGGCGGTTGGCTAGCGGGGAGGGATGGCTCATGTTGGATGCTTTCGCGCTGCCTGTCTGTTGTGCCGTGTGTGGTGCTACCGGTCAGGAGGGCGAGATCCGTTCGGTGTGGATCGTGCAGGGGCGGTATGTCGGTGACCTGGCACACCGATGACTGTCCTCACCTGGCGGCGGACCGGGTCATCGCCCACCGCGAGTGAGCCCCAGTTTCCCCCGGCATGGGTGACCCGCACGGTGCGGGATCGTTTCAGCGGACGTGAATGACAGATTCCGGTTCATTGGTGCCGTGCCAGGCTCGACTCCCGACAGCCCTTCCCGCCCCGGGCCGCCCACACCCCTCCACCCTGTCGTGGCTTTGCACCGGGAGACCGCGTGAGCGAACGCCCCTTCTACTGGTGCCGTTCCTGCCACCAGCCCCTCTACGCCACCGCCTCGACGACCGCCGTGGCCGACTGGGACTGGGAGGTCGACCACCAGCAGCAGCCCGGCACCTGCGGCAACCAACACCTGATGCCCCTGACCGGCACGTCCCCAACCCCCGAACACCTGCACAACGCCTCACGCGTCCTGCGCCTCTTCGGCTCCTGACTGGCCTCACAGCGCTGCGGGGGGACTTCTGCGCGAGGCCTTGAGAGGTGACGGATGGGTTACGGCCCGCGACGGTTTCCCGTGGCGGGTCGTTGGGCTGGTCATGGACCAGAGAACCGTTTCAGCACCACGGTGTTCCACGGGGCCGGGTGACGGGTTGGTGTCGGATTCGCCGATCTACGACGCTGTAGAACGGCAATGGCTTCAGGAAGGCCGGGAGGTTCCCGCTCCGCCAGGATCCGGCGGGCAGGCAACAGGCCGGCACCGGTCCTTCGCTCCCGACCTATTCCTCCGCGGCTGACCGGGCCCCTGCTCCGTTGGCCGCGACGAGCCCGGGACCGCTATCGCTGGCACGCGTGTAGGTGCGGTCGCCGCCGTTCTCGCCGCCACCCTTCCGCGCTCACCGCCGCGCCTGCGTCCGGCGCGGCTCGCACCGAGCTAGCGCGTGGCTCGTTGATGGGTTCGTCAGTTGATCGGATATGTCCGTCCGGTGAGTGATCACAGATGCGATGTGGGACCGGGTCGAGCCGCTGATGCAGGCCGATCCGGTCGGCGGAAGGCGATGGGCCGAAACGCGGGCCTGCCTCCACGGTCGGCCAATGGTTGATTCTTCGCAGATCGGGCAGTCGCCACGATGTGAGACGCCCAGCCGCCGGTCGTTCTCCGGCCGGTTTCATGATCGCCGGGTATGGTGTTGCACCCGGGCCGACGCGGCGGGCCCAACGGTCGATAGGGGGCACGGTGCGGACGGCGCGGACGTTGGCGACGCTGGACGAGGTCGCGCTCGGTGACCACGTCTGCTGGCTCACGGATCCTCCCGGCACACTCCTCTCGGACACGCAGGCGTACCTGGCCGACGGAGCCCTTCACGGGGACAAGGTCGTGGTGATCGGATCTTTGGGCGGCGCTGCGGACCCCCGCGATTGGGCGCCCGCGTCCTCGGTAGTGCTCGATGCCCCAGGCTCCGCGGCTGCGGAGTCCGTGGTGACCGCGGCGCGCCGGGAAGTCCGTACCGCCGTCCGTCAGGGATTCCGCTCGGTGCGGGTCCTCACCGAGCGTACGCCCGCGACGGCGCCCGGGGGAGTCGAGGAGCTGCTGGACTGGGAGCTGAAGCTCGACGAGTTCGCGGCGGAGAGCGGCGCCATCGTCGTGTGCGCGTTCCGGCCGATGCTGTGGGAGCCGCTGGCCCTGGAACGGGTGGCGTGCGTGCATCCGCACGAGGTGGGCAGACGGGCGGTGCGTCCGGCCTTTCGGATATTCAGCACGGGCACGAACGAGTGGAGCGTGGACGGCGTGATCGACTCGGAGGGCGCGGACGCGTTCAACGCCGCCGTCAGGGCCGCGCTCGTGCACACACCGGCCATGACGCTCCGGTTCGATGCCCTGTCGCTGATCGATGCCGCCGGCATGCACGCGCTGGTGGAGGCGGGCCGCCACCTCCCGGACCGCCGGATCTTCGTGGAAGGCGCGAACGAGACGGTACGCCTGTGCTGGAACCTGGCGGGATACGGGAGCGCGGGCGTCCCCGTGGTGATGGCGCCATGACCACGACCGTGCCCCCGGCGTCGTCCGGCCCCGCCCCGGCGCCCTTCCGCCACGAGCTCTACCCCTACCGCGGCGACCAGGAATTCCTCTCCGGGACCCTCGGCTTCATCCACGAGGCCCTCGAGGGCGGTGAGGCGGTCGTGGTCGCCGTTCCCTCCGCCAAGACAGCCCTCCTGCGCGACGAGCTCGCGGGTGAGGGGGCCGTCACCTTCATCGACGCGGCAACGGCCGGACCCAACCCGGGCCGGCTCGTCGACGCCTGGGCGACCTGGCTGAAGGAGAGCGGCCCGGGGGACAGGCCTGTGCGGGGTATCGGCGAGACGGCCTGGCGACAGGCACGCAACCCTGCGCACCTCGCGGAGCTGCGTTACCACGAATGGCTGCTGAACAGGGCTTTCGCCCGCAGTTCCACCTGGTCGATGCTGTGCCCCTACGACGACGCCGACCAGGACCCGGAGGCCTTGGCCGCGATCTCCCGCTGTCACCCGCTGATCCGCCGCGACGACAAGAACGCGCCCAACCAGGACTACCTCGCGGGCGAGGACTACGCGTTCGAGACCCTGGCCGGTCCCCGCGACCTGTCCTTCGAACTCCGCTACACGCATGGCGACCTGGCCCTCATCCGCTCGAAGGTCTCCTCGAGCGCATCCGAGGCGGGAGTGGCACAGGACCGGCTGGGCCGGCTCGCGGTCGCTGTCACGGAGATCGCGACGAACAGCATCCGCCACGGCGGGGGCCACGGCACCCTGCGCACCTGGACCCAGGACGCGACGTTCCTGTGCGAGTTCCGCGACGCCGGCTACATCTCCGACGTCATGGCCGGCCGCATCCGGCCCACCGCCGAACAGATCGGTGGCCGCGGGCTCTGGCTTGCCCACCAGCTCTGCGACCTCGTCGAGATCCGCTCCATCCGCGACCAGGGCACCATCGTCCGCCTCCACATGGACGCGGAGCAGTAGCTGGCACACCGCCCGATGTACTCTCCGCCGCACGTCGGCTGAACGGGCCTCTGCTCCGTTGGCCAGGCGCGACGGCGGTCAGGTGGTGAGGCTGGGCGATCAGGTCCTGCACGAGAGCGGCGAGTCGTTGTCGGGTTGGAGCTCGTGGAGGAGGGCTTCGGCTTCGTCGATCTGGCGCTGGTAGTCGGTTTCCCGCTCGTCGTGCAGTTGTTGTTCGTACCCATCGTGCTCGGGCTCGGCGAGCCAGGGCCGAGCGGCTTCGTCGCGCAGGCGCCGTTCCTCGGCGAACTCGGCGCCTGCGCACCCGTAGGGGACGGGGAGGGGCGGGCCCTCGAGAATCCGCTGGTGGCCAGCCAGGAGTGCGGCGGTGGCCTGGTCGCCGGCTTCGCAGGCGGCGGCGAAAGCGGCGAGCTGTGCGGTGGTGGGCATCTGCTGGCCGTCCAGGATGCGGTGGAGGGTGCTGGGGGAGAAGTCCGGGCCCGGCCCGGCCGGCGAGGGCGCGCAGGCTGGGCTGGGGCGCGCCTGCGCGCAGCCGCTTCGTGGCGCGGACGAGTCCGGCCTGGGTGGTGAACAGTCCGGGAGTGTAGGGGACCGGGCGGCGCGGCGGCGCGTTGACGGCTCGGTCGGCGGAGGTCCACAGCCGGCGGGCGGTCTGTTTGTCGGCGCCGGCGCCGGCGCCGTGGGCGAAGGCAAGGACGGTGCGCAGGGTGGGGAGGCGGCCGTCGAGTGTCTGGCGCAGGGTTCAGGCGCTGGCGGCGTACTCGTTGCGGCTGGCGCTGGCCCGGTCGGCGAGGTACTGGAACGTGGCTCGCTGCCCGTCGGCCTTCGCCGCCACCGCGGCAGCCGCCTTCGTCCCGCGCAGCCAGCCGCGCAGGGTGACGAGTCCGGCTGGCTCCTCACCCGGGCCAGTGCGGGGTGTGCGGTTCACGGGCGGCCGCCGGCGAGCGAGTGGAGGGCGCAGAGCAGGCGGCCGGCGCGACGGGGCAGGAGCAGGAGGGCGGTGGCCGCGGCGAGGGTGGTCAGCAGTGCAGGGATCGGGCGCTCGAGGACGCCTCTCGGGGGTCGGCGTGTAGTCAGGAGTCGGCTGGTAGGGCATGCGGATCGGCGTCACTCCGAGGATGAAGGAGCGTGTGGTGTGGTGCCTCCGAAAGATCGGAGGCACCACACGTCCTCGACGGTGGTTGGCAGGCAAGCTGAGGAGCTGCAGCCTGCAGGCGAACCCGCCGCTCAAACGGGGCCGTCTGCCAGTGGGACACCCGGCGTCGCATCGCTACGCCCTATCACGGCGAGCAGTACGCGATGGCCTGACCGTCGTTGGGGGTGCCCCGAGGATCATTGGAGGGATGGTGGATCAGGACTTGCCAGGTGTCGTTGGGCGTATTGGTGGTGATCCGGTTGGAGACAATAGGGACAAGCCCCTCACCCAAACCGTGACCGCCGGAGACCGCTGTCTGTCCGGGCGGACAGACAGCGAAGCTGGAACGACTCTGACCCAGAGGCACCGTGACGATTTCTCCGAATACTGGAGTGGTGTTGACGGTGCCTGCAGGCCCTGTTGGGCCGGTGGCGCCTGTCGCGCCGGGGGTACCGGGCTCGCCTTGGGGGCCAGTGGGGCCGGCCGGGCCTGTCGGGCCTACGGAACCCTCTCCACCCGGACCCGTGGCGCCGGTTGCGCCTGTGGCTCCCGTGGACCCGGTTGCGCCCGTTGCTCCGGTCGCACCCGTCGCGCCTGTGGCACCCGTCGCGCCCGTGGGGCCGGTCGGGCCCGTGGCGCCGGTCGCACCTGGCTTGCCCTTGTCGCACTCGTCGCCGTGGGGCCCGTCGATCCAGGCGTCCGATCCCCACGAATCGTTGTGGTGTGGCTTGTTGTGGTCGTCGCAGTGGTCACTGGGAGGGTTTGCTGCGCTGACGCTCTGGGCGGCGTGGATGTTCTGGCCTACGGCGAACGTGGGGGTCGTGACTCCCATCAGCACCAGGGCCAGCGAGGCGAGGGTTCCGCCGGTCAGCCAGCTGCTGCGCCGGGGTAGGGGGCCGAGTCTGGAGCCGGTGCTGTGTTCGGGACTCATGGATGCCGCTCCTTCTCGATCCGGATCGGACGATGGCTGGTGGGATTTTTGGACCACTTGGTCATCGTGAAGATCGCGACACAAGAGGGTGGGATGCCTCGCGGAGGCGTCAACGGATCGGACCAGTGGTACGCCACCAAATGGTGTTGACCGGGTGGCGGCCGCGGCCCGGCACCCGCCTGGCCTTGTGATAGCCGATATGGCGTGCGCGTCTGAGGCCCGGTGCCCGGTTTCCTCGGGGTCAGTACCACCGGGCCGCCCAAGCACCAGACCACGGCCAGTGATGGCCGGTCAGCGATTGGCCGCGCCCGCCCGGGCCCCGAGGAGCGCCGGGCGGAGGAGCGAGGCACCGCGGGCTCCTTACTGGATCCTCGGCCGGCTCGGCGGCGAGGCGGTCCCGACGGGCAGCCGTCGGCGGCGCAAGGGGAGTTGCAGGGTGCGGGACGGTGCCCAGGGTGCGACGGTCGAGTACTGCGCAGATTCATTGATCCGCGACAGGCTTGCTGTCCTTTGACAGCGAAGTGAGTCCGGCCGAAGCCGCCGACCTGCGCAGACCCAACTTCTCTGTCAACGCGGTCGCGTGACGCCGCCTTCGGCCCGAACCCTCTGGTTTGCGGCCGCCCGTGCCCTGGTGTGTGCCTTCGCCCCTTCGCCACGGCGACGTACGGGGCCCTGGGGCGGTAGCTCCGCGCCAAAGAAGGGCACCCAGCACGACTGGTTTCACGGCGCCGGTAGGGCACCAATCTGCTGCATCACGCCGAGGAGGTCGGGCTGGCCTCGTTCGCCGACGATCCGGCCGTCGGCGAGATAGTAGAAGTTCATGGCCTCCACCGAGATCTTGTTGCCGCTCGCCGGGATCCCGAAGAATTCACCGTCGTGGGTTCCTCGCATGGTGAACCGCGCGGCGACCGTGTCGCCTTCGGTGACCGTCTCCTCCAGCGTCCACTGGACGTCCGGGAAGCCGCTGCGCATCATCCCGAGGACTTCCATGTACCCATCAGGCCCTCGCAGTGGTTCCGGGTGGCTGGGTGCGTGGAACACCGCGTCCGGAGAAATGACCTCCCGGGCGAGATCCTCGTTGCCCGTGTTGATGAACTCGACGAAACGGTTCATCACTGACTCGGTGGACTGTGATGGCATCTTGCTGTGCCTCTCCAGAGAGGTTTGGGCGGGTACCTGCGAGCGTAACATCGAATCGATGTGCACATCGATTCGATGTCCGCGTGCGAAGATGGACTCATGCTGGAACTCGCGATACTCGGCTTCCTCGCCGAGGGACCCCTGGCTGGACACGAGCTGCGCCGCCGCATCTCACAGCTGACCGGCTATACGCGGCCGGTCAGTGACGGCAGCCTGTATCCGGCGATCAATCGCCTGACCAGGGCGGGCTTGATGGAGCGGCGCGCCGACCCGGCCGCGGGGGCGGCACGGTACGTGCTCAGCCTGACCGTGGCCGGGCGGGCCGACATGCTGCAGCGTCTGCGCCAGCCCGCCGACCACGAGATCACCGACTTCACACGGTTCTACATCGTCCTGGCATTCCTCTCGCACCTGCCCGACGCGGCCGAACAGCACGCGGTGCTGCGCAGACGGCTGAAGTTCCTGGAAGAACCGGCGAGCTTCTTCTACGACCACGAGCGGCCCCTGCGTGCCGAGGAAGTCACCGACCCCTACCGGCGGGGCATGCTGCTCACGGCCCGCGCCACCAGTCGCGCGGAGCGGACCTGGCTGCGCGAAGCCCTCGGGGAGGAACCGCCCGTATTCGACACTGCATGCACCGACAGCGATCCGTATGCCTCTCCCGCTCCCACGAGCTGAATGTCCACGGAGGTACCCCCATGCTTGCTTCCTGGTACGACGACCAGGGACCCTCCGCCGATGTCCTGCACGTCGGTGAACTCCCTGATCCCGTCCCCGGCCCCGGCGAGGTCCGCGTCCGCGTCACCGTCTCGGGCGTCAACCCCGGCGACACCAAGAAGCGGAGCGGCTGGCTCGGCTCGTCCATGCCCTACCCGCGGGTGATCCCGCACAGCGACGCCGCCGGAGTCATCGACGCCGTCGGCACCGGAGGCGACGCCCGCCGCGTCGGACAGCGGGTCTGGGTATACGGTGCCCAGTCCTACCGCCCCTTCGGCACGGCCGCTCAGTACACCGTCGTACCAGATAACCAAGCCGTACCTCTGCCCGACCACCTCGGCGACGAGCTGGGCGCGAGCCTCGGCATCCCCGGCATCACCGCCCACCGCACCGTCTTCGCCGACGGCCCGGTCGACGGCCGAATGGTCCTGGTCCACGGAGTCCTCGGCGGCGTCGGCTCACTGGCCGCCCAGCTGGCCCACTGGGCCGGCGCCTCCGTAATCGCCACCGTCCGCCGCACCGCGGACCTCCACCACGTCGACCCGGCCGTCGTCTCCCACGCCGTCGCCCTGGATACCGGCGACCCCGCAGCGGCCATCCGCTCGTACGCGCCGCGGGGCGTCGACCGGATCATCGAGGTCGCGCTGTCCGACAACGCCGATCTAGACAACGCCGTCGCCGCCAACAACGCCGTCATCGCCGCCTACGCCACCCGCACGGACCGCACCGAGATCCCCTTCTGGCCTCTGCTGTTCAACAACGTCACCCTGCGGCTGCTCGGCAGCGACGACTTCCCTGGCGGGGCCAAGGGTCAGGCCGCCCGCGACCTCACCTCCGCAGCCGCCGTCGGTGCCCTCAGGGTCGATGTCCGCGAGCGCTACGCGCTCGAGGACATCGCCAAGGCCCACGACCACGTCGACGCCGGCAGTGGCCACGGCCGCATCTTGGTCACCATCCCGTAGAAGCGATGACGTTGCTGCGCGTCGTGTGATGTGCACTGGGTGGCGTCATGGGGCTGCACTGGTGTTGGGCTGGGGCGTTGCTGTTGCGGGTGCTACGCCGCGTTTGGTTGTCTATGAGGCCGCAGATGCTGTCCTGATGTGGCGGTGCTTGGTCTGTGCTGGTCGAGCTGGTGTGTGTGGTCGTGGGGACAGCTTGATGCGGTGAGGTTGGTGTCGCTGGGATGAGTTGGCCTGGGCGTCGGGACGCGGCGTAGCAGGTGGGTAAGGTTCGCTGCGGCGTCGTGGGCGGCAGGCCGGGGAGGTTCGTGGGCACCGATTGAACGTCGCGTGAACGCCAGCACCGGATCCGCACCGATGGGGAAGGCTGCAGGCATGGACGACCACTTCGCGCACGCCCTGCTGACGCTGCGCAGGTTCATCGGCGTGCCCCTGCCCGCCACCGACTGGCGCATCCGCGCCGTGCTGCGCCCCGACCCTGACCGGATCCGGGTCCGCCTGGTCGACTCGCTGGGACGGGCGGTCACAGTGGACCTGCCCACCCGGTACGGGCGTGAGCAGGGCACCTGGTGGTACGCAGGCGCCCTGCGCCACACCGCCGCCTGGCTGAACCCGGACACGATGCCCCCGCCGGGCGAGGACGGACTCCCGTACCTCGACGTGAGCACCCTCCTTGGCGCTGTCGTATCCGAGCTGGCCGATATCACCCTGGACGATGGCATCGACTACCTGATCGCAGACCTGGCCGGCGATCCGCTGTGGCAGGGTGCCCAGCCCTCGATCGACCCCGCCCTCTACGTGCTGGCGGGCTTCGATCACCACCACCCCGACACCGTGCGCGTCTACCTCGACCACGAGGCCCGCACCATCGGCATCGACCTCTCCGTCCGCTCCGAAACCGGAGCACCCCGCACCGTCGGCTGGTGGGCTGCCACCAAACTCACCGCCCTCCTGCGCCCGGAGGACAGCGCCACCCTGGCCGCCCACCGGGTCCATGGCGCCACGGACCCCCTGTGCGAAGCCGTCTACGACCTCACCAACTGGGCCTGACAGCCGACCTCGCCAGCGACCTCGAGGCAGACCCAGCCTGTGGGCCGACGGGCGCGCAGCCAGACCCGGGAGCGCCCTGCCCTCACCGTGGTCGGGTCCGCCGGGCACACCCTGGTGCGATGCTCCGATCCGTCCTGAGGGGGCTACTGCCAGAAGACGTCTCGCTAGAGCTTGCGGGGTTACTGCCTGGCAGGAAGTCCGCTGGCAGTGATCCGTTGGGTGACCTGGCTTGCCTGCTCGGTGGCGTCGGTTGGGGAGGAGATGTAGACCGCGATGGCAACGGGGCGGCCTGCCGGTGTGCGTGTGGCTGACAGGGCCCAGGAGGCGGATGCGGAAGGGACCCATGCGTTGAACGAGTTTCCGAGTGCTGACTGGAGCTGCTCTGCGGTGCGCTCGGAGAGTGCGGGGTGCGGAGGCATGGAACTCTTCGGGTCGGTGACCACCCGGGGGTGGACGCGGAGGCCGCCGTTGGAGATGAGGGCCATCACCATCGCCATCTGCATCGGAGTGACCTTGACTTCGGACAGACCGCAGGCGGCGAGGGCGAGCTGGGTAGCGTTCTGCGGCTTGCGAGGCCAGGTGCTTTCGAAGGCGCGGACCGGTAATGCCTTCTCTGGGGCCCGCCCGACCGCCGCGCGGCCGCCTGCACCGCGCCCCCCCGCGTGTTGTCTGCCCCGCTGGTCCGGACACCACTATGTGGGTCGTCCAACCCGGACCGGGACCCGTGTGTCTGGCGCTCAGCCGCTGCGCGCCGTCCGCTGTCCCTCGCTTCCAGATGACCCGTGACGGCCTGCTGAAAGCGCTGTCCCGGGCGGGATCCCAGACTCGCAGAGCGAGGCCGGGCGGTCTGCCCGTGAGGATGTCTGTGCCCGCCTCGCAGCCGGCCAGGCAGAGCGAGGTGCTGAGTTGGTCGAACGGCTGGAATACGAGGAGATGCCCCAGCATCTGGGGCAAGATCAGGTATGCATTCTGTGTGCCGAGGGGGCAACTGATGAGGCGTCTGATGCCGCTGCTCATTGCGGTGGTGGTGCTCGGGGGGGTCGGATGCGAAAGCACGTCGGCCACGAAGGACTCCGGTGCGGCAACCGCCGCCGGGGGAAGCAAGGGTTCCCCGACCGCGAAGCCGTTGACCGCGGACGAGGCACGCCACCTGGCCGAGGAGGTCGACAAGCGTGCCGAGTACGAAGGCCAAGACCCCGAGGTGATCAAGGGGTACGCGGAAGGGCCGTGGCTGGACCAACAGCTCGCCGCCGCCGAAGCCGGCAGGAAGTACGGGACCAGCGCGCCGCCCGGGCCCACCAACTCGCCCGAGATCGCACCCGCTGTCCATGCCTGGGCGGGCGCCGGTACAGGTGCAGGCGACCGGTGGGTTCTGGCCGCGCGCGAGGTGAGCAGTCACACGGTCGGCGCCTCACAGGAATCGGCCGAGCTGCGCTGGGCCCTTTACCGCGAGGGTCAGGACGGCACGTGGCGCGCAGCCTTCAGGGCCTACGCGCCATCCGTCGGAGCACTGCCGCAGCCCGCCGTCGCATCCGACGGTCAAGCTGTCACCGGCGGTGACACCTCAAATCTGCGTACGGATCCGGCCGATATCTGCGGCCGTTACTACGACTACCGGAACGGCGAGGGTGTGGACTCCTCGGACGCGGGATGGGGAGCGGACATCACTGCGGCGCGTGCGAAGAACGCGGAGGCACGCAAGGGGCTGCCCGAGCGGCTGGGCCATCCCAAGTCCCTCACGACGAAGCAGGAGCCCACGCGCACCCCGTACGGGCCCCTGTGGCGGACCGTGGACGGGGGTGCGCTGGTGGCGTGCCTCTCGGTGAACACGGCCACCGTCGACATGGGACCCGGCCGCTACCAGACGTTCTCCTCCAGCGGATGGACCGGGACGACCGGCATTCGCTGGAACGGTTACACCCAGACCCAGCTGAACATGACGGTGCTCAAGATCCCGGCCGGACGGGGTGGGGTATCCATCGGCGCCGAGGTGTCATGGCCTTACACGTTCGACGGCACCCGCTACAACGGCAGCTGAGCCGAGTGGACGCCCGCTGTCGCGGAAGGCTCGCCGAGAAGACAGCGGGGGAGGCCAGCGCCCGGGCGGCTGCCGGCGGACTGGGCAGTGGGGCTGGAGGTCCGCTGGGGTCAGCCCCTGAAACAGCGCCTGTCCTACCGAGTCCAGGATGCTCACGGCGTTCTTTGCCGGGGCGGCTACCACCCCGCGGTGTTCGGCGGTCTCGACGGCCGAGTGCGGTCGGGGGCGAACCAGGTCGTCGAGAGCGGCCGTACGGTGTCAGCGCCCGGTAGCTCCGAGGGTCTGGTCGGCCGTGGCGAAGCTGTGCTCCGCAGGCTTCAGTACTTCGTAGAGGTAGCCGAAGTACTCCGTTTCCGCCGCTCCTGTGAGCACCGCCAGCAGGAAGGCGAGGCACCCCATGTCGTGGTGCTCCCACAGTGGGCCGCGCCCCTCGTTGTAGAGCACGGTCCACTCGTCGGGGTGCTGACCGGCCCGCGCCAGCCAGTACAGGAACGCCCCCGTGCCCTCCTCGAAGGCCCAGGGCAGGATGCGCGCCCCCGCCTCCAGCAGGCCAGCGGGCTTGTCCTCGAACTCCCACAGGTCGGCCAGGATCTCGTCCCGTTCCGTGGTCTGGGCGTGCAGGTCGCAGTCGCTGTAGGCGGAGTCGGGGACGAGCAGCCAGATCGTCTCGTCGAAGATGCCGTCGCCGTATATATCGACGAGCTGCTTGTAGTCGGGAGGCAGAGCCGTACCCAGGGCACGCTCTGCCTGCGCCCAGTCCACCGCGGGCGGCCGTTCGGCGGGCGGTGGGCAGAGGCGGACGAGGGCATCGAGGGCGATCATGAAACGGAGGCTACTGGAAACCCAATCGGTTGGAGGTCCTGGCCGTTCACCTAGGAAGACGAGCTATCACGGTGAGCGTTGAACCGGGGGCGTAGCGCCCTCTGGAGAACTGCGCGCGGTTGCCACCGGCGTCACGCGATGTGGGCGGGTACTGGTATCCGTCATCTCGTGACCCGTGAAGACAGCGCCCCCGCTCCCCAGTGGTTCAACATCGTTCTCGGCCCTGAGAACGGTCCCTACGCGTGCCCCTGCTGCGGCTGCCTCACTCTGGAGGCCCGCGGCGCTCACGAGATATGCACGGTGTGCTACTGGGAGGACGACGGCCAGGACGAGCACGATGACTATGTTGTCCGAGCAGGCCCAAACGGATTGCTCAGCCTTGTCCAGGCACAACGCAACGTCGAAGAGATGGGTGCGTGTGATCCAAGGTGGCTTGAGTACGTCCGGGCTCCGTTTCCCGAAGACCAGTAACTCGGCTGCTCAACCCGCGGGCCCGATGTAGGACTCGCCTGTGGCGAGGACGCGTCCGACCTCGTGGGCCGACTGCGAGGAGGCCCCGGGATGGTGCTCAGTCCGCCGGCGAAGTCGATGCTGGTGCAGGCCGCGGAGACGGTGGGGGGTCCGGCTGCGCTGCGAGAGCAGAAGTCGGACGGGGACCGTGTGCTCGTCTTCACCGCAGCGGGCGTGGCCGGGGCGGTTTTGGTGCAGACCGGCCGGGGGGTACTGGTCCAGGACCGTTCGGCCGGACCTGGTGGCGGCCGCCGAGCTGTTGCCGCACGGCCCGGTCCTCGATGGCGAACTCCTCGTCTGGGGCCCGGGAGCGGGCCGGGGGGTCGTTTGAGGCGTTGCAGCGCCGGGCCGCCGCCCGTGGCCGCAGCGCCCCGACTCCGGCCGCCCGGTGGCCGGCCCCTTTGTCGCGGGAGAGGGTCCTGCAACTGAACGGCCAGGAGCTGCTGTCTGCGCGAATTTCGTCGCATACCCGCCAGTAAGCGGGCGGACCGGTTGCGGATTTGATAGTTGTGGCCTGAGTCGGGGGCCCTGGTTGTGCCGTCGGTAAAAGGGGGTGAGGGCGTGCGCGAAGTCGACCGTCCGCGGGTCGTTGCCTGCCCGTACTGCAAGGCCACGGACCGAGATGGTGAGGCGAGGACGCTGTCGGCTGCCGCCGGTGTGCTGTCGGTGACCTGGCACGCCGCGCGGTGCCCGCATTTGGCTGCCGACCGGATCCTCGCTTCGGTGCCCGGCAAGTGACCTGCCTGACGAACTGGTCGCGCAGGTCGCGGCGGTCCGGCTAGGGTCGTGACGACAGTCCCGTGATTGAGTTGTCAGCCACCGAGCTCCGCGATCTCCTCGCCAGTGCCGAGCGCGACCTGATCGAGTTCCTCGCGGCAGCAACGGACTGGATTTCCGCGCACCTACCTGACCACGCCGCTCCTTTGACCGCCGCCCTTGCCCGCGTTCTCGCCCCTAGCCAGCGCGTACCCGAGCCCGAAGCACCACGCACTAGTCCGCCGGGCCGCGTCGGCTTTGCTCTACCCCGTAGGGCGGAGCCGTCAGATCTACACTGGGGTCTGCCGCACGATCGGGTGACATCTGAACTGGCTTGCCCTGTGGGGCAGGTGGGAAGGATGTCGCTGTGCCCAAGCCCTATCCGGAAGAGTTCCGCCAGGACGTCGTGCGGGTCGCGAGGAACCGCGGCCCGGGCGTGACGGTCGAGCAGGTGGCCACCGACTTCGGCGTCCACCCGATGACGTTGTGGAAATGGATGCGCCGGGCGGACATCGACGACGGCTCCAAGCCCGGAACCTCCAGCCAGGAGAGCGCGGACCTACGGGAAGCCCGTCGGCGGATCAAGCTGCTGGAACAGGAGAACGAGGTCCTGCGCCGGGCCGCGGCCTACCTGTCGCAGGCGCATCTGCCGGGAAAAGGATCTACCCGCTCGTGAAAGAGCCGGCCGTGGAGGGGGTGCCCGTCACGGTGACGTGCCGGGTGCTCAGGCTCGCCAGACAGCCCTACTACCGCTGGCTCGACAAGCCGGTGGCCGACTCCGTTCTCGAGGAGGCGTATCGCGCGAACGCGCTGTTCAGTGCCCACCGCGACGACCCGGAGTTCGGCTACCGTTTCCTGGCCGACGAAGCACGCGATGCCGGGGCCGCGATGGCGGACCGGACCGCGTGGCGGATCTGCCGGGACAACCGCTGGTGGAGTGTGTTCGGCAAAAAGCGCGGCCGGGGCAAGAAGGCCGGCCCGCCGGTGCACGACGATCTCGTGAGCCGCAACTTCACCGCGAGTGGCCCGAACCGGCTGTGGCTTGCCGACATCACCGAACATGCCACCAGCGACGGCAAGCTGTATCTCTGCGCGATCAAGGATGTCTTCAGCAACAGGATCGTGGGCTACTCCATCGACTCACGGATGAAGTCCCGCCTGGCCGTGACCGCCCTGGAAAACGCCGTGGCCCGACGTGAACATGTCGACGGCTGCATCCTGCACACCGATCGCGGCTCGCAATTCCGGTCCCGGAAATTCGTCCGGGCGCTCGACCGCCACCGGATGGCCGGGTCGATAGGAAGGGTCGGGGCAGCCGGCGACAATGCGGCCATGGAGTCCTTCTTCAGCCTGCTGCAGAAGAACGTCCTCGACCGCCGGAAGTGGGCCACCCGCGAGGAACTCCGGATCGCCATCGTGACCTGGATCGAGCGGACCTACCACCGACGCCGCCGACAAGCCGCACTCGGCCGACTGACCCCCATCGAATTCGAGACCGTCATGACCACGCCGGCCCTCCAGGCCGCGTGACTCAACCTGTCACCTGAACCTGCATCAGACCCGTTGACGGATATCGAGGCCAGGTGACATCTGTCTCGACCAGTCACATGCGGCTGAAACCCCGCTCTGGACTTCACGGCTTCTGTCAGTGGCCTCTGTCAGGATGCCCCGGTCAACATCGTGATCAGGAGAGACCATGGGCACTTGGGACGTCGGCCCCTTCGACAACGACACCGCGGCGGACTTTGGTGGTGACCTTGATGAGGTAGCTGCAGGCGAACGTGAGGGCATCGTCCGCAGTGCGCTCACACGCGTGATCGACACCGCGGCTTACCTCGAAGCACCTGAGTACGAGGTAGCCGTAGCAGCGGCCGCGCTCGTCGCGGCGCAGTGCCCCGGGGGTGAGCCTGCCGATCCAATCTATGGGCCGGAAGAGCCCCTCCCGGATCTCGCTGGCCTGCGCGATCTCGCCCTTCAGGCCCTCGACCGCATCATGACCGAACCGTCGGAACTGATGGACCTATGGGACGAGTCGGACGGCGGGCCCTGGCGCGCGAACATCCGCCGCCTGCAGAACGTGCTCCTGCCACAGTCATCGGGCGAACAGCACAGCCTGATCTGACCCACCCCGACCCGCACCCGTCCTACCCGGAAGGTCACTATGAGCTGGGACGTCCTTCTCATGCGTCTACCGGCCGACGTCACCTCTGTGCACGAGATCCCCGCTGACTACACCCCGGAGCCGCCCGGCCGGCGCGACGACGTACGCGCAGCTGTCACTCAGGCTTGCCCCGGTGCTGACCTCTGGTCGGGATCGACGAGGAGGCCGTCACATTCCGCGGAGACCCTCGCGAAGATCCAGCAGAACAGATCGCCACGGCACGGGATGTTGGCTCTCCCGACGGAGTCTCTGGCACCACCTTGCCGACCTCACTGTGGGCAAGGTTCCGGTGCGCGATCGGCACGACATCACCCACCCCGTAGTCACCATCGACGCTTGACATCGGTCATTGGGAATCAGTCACAACCGTGCACTGGATCTGTCCACTGAGCATTGGAACTGTCGAGCTGTGCATTCATGTCGGCGGTCGGACAGTGGCGCCGCAATGAGCGATCAGCCCGTCTTGCGACCACTGGGTGCACGTCCACTCCCGCGTGGACACGTGGTGTGATGTCCGCGGTTCAGGTGACGGGCACACATGACGAACGGGGGACGATGTGTCTGGCAGGCAAGAGACTCCAGGGACGATCTCCCGAACCCCACGGTTGCTGACAGGTGCGTTGGCACGCGAGACGGGCCGCGCCGGGCAGCTGTTGGCCGCCGGGCAATGGCTCCCCTCCGCGGCGGACACGTCCGCGGCGGCCAGGATCCTTGCCCGTCTCTCCGCCCCGCTCCCCACCCGCAAGGTGGGCAGTGCACGGGAGCGGGCCATGGACCGAGACCGGCGGCTCCAGCGGATCTGGCGCACCGCAGTTCATCACCTCGACGCAGGTGAGGTCAGTCCGCCAGCCGCCGCTCTCCTGGCCGCTGTCGCTCGCGCCTTCCTGCCGTGGTTCGCCGCCCCGAATCCGCCAGCCGCTGCGGCGGCTCCGCACTACCCGACTGGCCAGGGCACGGCAGACGGCTTGCCGGTCCCGCTGGCCGATGCGGGCGAAGCCCTTTTGCCCGACTTGATCGCGCTGTTCGCCGCACTGGCGGCCCCGGTTCCGTCCGGGACCAGTTCGCGGACGCCCGCGGCCGTTTCCTGGCAGGTCCAGTACGAGGGCCGGTTCCGGCACTACGAGAGGCCTGCCCACGACGTGTGGACGGCCACGACCGTCCACTGCTCCAGATGCGCGAATGCAGACGGGCCCTGGACCGTGACCTGCGACTGGCATGTGGTGACCCTGGGCTGCCCGTGCGGGCTGGTGACTGACCAGTACGGCCTCAAGTTCTCCGAAGTCATCCTCGTTCTACCGGACATGTGAGCAAACAGCCCCCCGCTCGCAGGCCGATCGAGGTGAGCCGCTTCGGGAGTAGACCCTTGCTCGGCACCGCTGTGCGGACCCCCACGCCGCCCGATCCGACGTTGGGCCCCTGACATGTGAACGCTGAAGAACTGAGCATCGAAGTTGTCTGGCCGTGCCACCTATCGTGCTCGGTCACAACCGCTGTGACTGTGACTGAGCCCTACACCTGTCGGATGAGCACCAGTTCTGTCGGGGTGTGGACTTGAGTTGGCGGGCAGCCTCGCGCTGGTAATGCCTGACCTGGATGGTTTCGGCGCAACAGCGACTTCACCTGCCTAAGGACGCCATCGGAACCAGTAGCCCGTCCCTTCCATCCGGTGGCCGTCACCGGTATGCCGAAGCTCACCCAAGAGCCGAGGCGCATCGTCCGGAGCTTGACGGTACTGCGCCAGCAGCACGTCCAATTCGTCGTAGCGCGCGTCGAGCCCGCCATGGCCCAAGTACGCAGCCCCGGCCCCTTGCCGCTCGTTCCAGTCGACGTAGATTGCCCACTGCTCGCGTTCCATCTCCATCGCGGCCGGGCTCGCGGGCCAGACGCGGTACTCGTCAGCCCGGTCGCCGAGGTATTGGCCATAGCCGTCGAAGTAGTAGGGCTTCCCGGCGATGTCAACGAGGCCGACGCGCGGTCCGTCGTACCACTCGAGCTCGGCGATCACTCCCCGAAGCCATCCTTGATCAACTGCGTTTCATGCCAGGTCTCAGCCACACGCGCAGGCTACCGACGAGCGACCTTCACATCCATTGTGAAAACTGAGCATCGAAGTTGTCTACCAGTGCCAGATAGCGTGCACGGTCACACCGGAGATCCTCGCTGGTGGGACGCTGGGGAGAGGGGTCTGCTGCGGTGACGGAGGTCTCTTGAAACCGACATGGAGCGGGCTGTCAGTTTTGGCTTGGTCACGATTCCGGTGGCACTTGTGCCGGCAACCGAGGATGACTCGATCTCCTTCCACCAGATCCACACGATGGACGGCGGCCGAGTCCGGTACAGCAAGCGGTGCGAGCTCGACGGCCAAGAGTTGAGCCAGGCGGACATCGGGCGCGCCTACGAGACCGCGACCGGCACGCTCGTGGAGGTCACCGACGCGGACCTCGACGGCATGCCGCTCCCAACGGCCAAGACGATCGACATCGTTTGCTTCGTGCCGGCTGAAGCGCGAGGGTTCGTAGATTCCTGGAGCTGTGGCGACAGGAACCCGCACTCAGACTCTCTGGTTGGCGGGATTAGGAGTGCGGGTTCCTGGTTTGCCGGCCAGGGCGTCAAGGCTGCCCGTCTGATCCGCGACGAGATCGAGTGGCGCGTCCGCTGCCTGCTCCTCGAACTCTGCCTGCCAGGCGTGACGTCTCCTCGACGGGTCGCCCCCCGGCGGCCCGGCCTAGCTGATACTGGCCGGATTGATCACGAGAGCCAGCGGTGCACTGGTGGCTCGGGTTCGGCGCGGTGGCAGCCGGACTGCTGATTGCCGTGGTGACCGCGCCGGTCGGGGCGTCGGGGCGGTGTTTCTCCTACCGGTGCAGCTCAGCGTGTTCGCGGTACCCAACCCGATCAGGAGCGTCAGTGCGTCACAGGGGTGGTGACAGGCACTGGCCACGTGCCGAGCGGTGGCCTGAGCCTGTGGGCTGGATGTCGTACCTGAGTTCTAAAGTCCTGCGTATGTCCCGCCACACACCTGATCGCCCCGTCAACATGGAGAGCCTCTTTCCCGAGCTGCTCCCCTTCCGTCGCGAGTCCGTCCGCCTGCATCCACGCCCTGGGTCTCCGACATGCACGGACAGTTCCGTCGGAGGTCCTCTGCTCTGGCCTGCCGCCGAGCCGTGGCCGGTGTGCCGGGAAGAGCACTACGACGACACCATGAACTCCACCAGCCAGCCGCAGCCTGCTGCACCCATGGTTCCCATCGTGCAGATCCATCGTGCCGACGCACCCGGCATACCCTTCCCCGAGGGCAAGGACCTGCTGCAGGTCCTGTGGTGCCCCTACAGTCACGGCGAGTTCTGCTACCCCCTGCCCCAAGTCCACTGGCGGGACGCCAGTGCAGTCGGCGACGTACTGCCAACCCCGGAGCCAGCGGCCGAGCTTCCCAGGAACTGGTATCCGGGGCCCTGTGTGGTTCACCCCGAACAGGTGACTGAGTACCCGAGCTGGGACCTTCCTGACGAGCTTCGCGACGTGCTCCGAGACCGCTTCGACGCACTGCCCGGTGAAACCGGCCTGCTGTACTCCTACCACCTCGCGGAAGCGCCAGGAATCAAGCTGGGAGGCTACCCGGGTTGGACACAAGATCCGGTATGGCCCGACTGTGAAGGCTGCGGCAGCAGGATGGAGCACCTCCTGACCGTGTCCAGCTGGGAATTCGACGGTGAATCCTGGCGCACCTGGCTTCCCGATGAGGACCGAACCGACGAGAACGAATGGGGCGGTCAGCGATGGGAAGGCCCTGCCCACAACCCCGCCGGGCTGTGCCTCGGCGACGCAGGGGGCGTCTACATCTTCGAATGCCGCACCTGCCCTGAACGCCCCATCGGACACTGGTTCGATTGCTCGTGACCGCTGGACGCCTTGCCCATTACACGGCACGAACCCAGCCGGTTCGCCGGCGCCCGCTTCGGCCGGGCTGCTTCCAGCGCCTTCGCTTCGAGGCGGAAGAACTACTCCAGCTCTTCGGGCGACGGAGCGGCAGCGAACGGCTGTAGCGGGAGATCTGCTCTGTCGCGATCGAGCGGGCTCGCGCGAACGGTAGAAGCGGCACGAGGGCTTGAGACGGCTGGTACGGAGGCTCGGGAGCGGTTGCTGCCGATCCGTACGGTGGGTGGGAGCGGGCCCTGGGCGCCAGCCAACCCGGTCGGGTCTACCGCGCGCCCGCCAGTCCGCCAGTGGACGAGCGTCGCGCTGGTCCAATGAGAGGACTTCGTTGCGCGCCTCCGGTCGGCGCCCGGCGATGAGACTGGATCATGGCGCCGATGACACAAGTCATCTCAGATGATCTTCTGAGGAGCCCCTCATGAGTCCCGTGGACAGGACGCGGTTCCCCTTCGGCCCACTACCGCGGCGGGTCAAGTACATGGCGGCCCGGGGTGTCACGGCCTCCCTGGTGTTGGTCGTACTGGGGCTTGCCAGCCCGATGACCGCTGCGGCCTCCCCGGTGGTGGCCTTGAGCGATCCCGGCCCAAAGTGCCACGGTGATCAGCCACCCTGGAAGAAGCCCCGCGGCTGCGAGGAAAGTCATGACCACGGCCCCGGCCACGGCTACTGGCCTGACGGCCTCGTCGGCCCGACAGGTCCCACCGGAGCCACCGGCGCAACAGGGGCGACCGGCCCCACAGGAGCCACGGGCGCACCCGGGGTGGACGGCCCCACGGGACCCACCGGAGCAACAGGCCCCACGGGAGCCACCGGAGCCACGGGTGCAACAGGGGTAACTGGGCCTGCCGGGACTCAGGTCAGTGTCGGAGCGGGCGTCTATTCCACAACCGACCAAGCCATTCCAACCGAAGGAGTAATCACCAAGGTCCAGCTAAACGCCGCGAACTACAACAGCGGTATGACGTTTGGCGACGCGAACGACGCGCTCGTCGTCAATACATCCGGACGCTATCTCCTGCAGGCAAAGATCCAATGGGCCATCGCCCCGGCGGGGTGGCGTCAATTCGGGATCGCCGTCAACGGGTTGTTCGTCGCAGTCGACAACCAGAACAACGACGCCCCCTCCGGTCTCAGCAATGTCACCCAGGACGTGTCCGTGACCCTGCCCCTCAACGCCGGTGACGCGATTACCATCCTTGCCAGCCAGGGCAGCGGCCAAGTTGCAACCTCGCTGACGTTCAGTGAGGGAGCTCCTCTGGCTCCCCTGCTGCAAGCAAACCGGATCGGGCCGCTGTAACACCGAGGCTGTTGCTGGCCACTGAGGGCGAGTCGGGAGCACACCGCACGAACGGGCTACGCCTGCGCGAGGGAAGAACACCGCGTGGGGGGACTGCGGACCGGCTCCGGACAGACGTCACCGGGGTTGCCGCCGCCAGCGGCAACCCCGGTGCCCGAACATACGACAGCGCGGTCCGCCAGCTGGTGGTGGCAGCCCCGCCGGGTCGATCCGAGCATCGCCCGTTTCGTCTCGCCTTGTGCGCGCAGGAACTGGTCGGCTTCCTGACGGACTTGTGCCCACAGTTCGTGATTTCTGAGGCCTTGCGCGGTCCAGTCCGTGGATCCTTCGTCCGCGGTCAGGTGGCCGAGGAGGTCGTCCATCCGCGCGAGTTCGGACAGCGCCTCGGGGGTGAGCCAGCCCTCGTCACCGAGCTGCTGTGCCATCACGGCCGCGTCGTCGAAGTTCAGGGCGATCTCGTCCACCGGGACGGCATGCTTGTCCAGCCAGGCCAACTGGTCGGGCGCGGGAGCGGCGAGCAGCGCCACGGCGGCCAGGAGCTGGCGGTACCAGCCTTCCCAGTTCGTTTCGGTCACAGCACGATCATGCCAGTCGGGTTCGGGGCTTCCTCCGTTCGGGGCCGCGGAAGGAAGGACACGTCCGGCCGCGCGGACGTCCGCTGCTGCAGTTTGCGGATGCGGGCGCTCCCCGTGGTGATGCCGTCCGGGCAGACGCGCGGCAGTCGACACGTTGCTGTTCCAGCGCCTGATCGCTGCCACAGCCGCGCGCCGCAGGGATGAATTCTCAAGCAGGAGGGCGCCAATGTACCCGTCCAGGGGGACCGCAAGCCGGCCGTCTCCACGCTCGCACCGAACCGAGCCAGACCCTGAGGAGGCCATGGGAGACCGCTTGTTTCAACCTCAGTGGTCACGTCGCGGTGGGGACGTAGGGCGCTGCTGCGACCTGGGCCATCGTCCGAAGATTCGCAAAGTAGGAGGCGCAGTACTCCTCGTTGATCAGAGGAACGATCTTGTCGAGGTCGGCAATGCAGCCCAGAGATAGGCGACGTCACTGCCGTCGAGCCCGCCCTTCAGCTCCCTCTGCACGAGGCCGGTGACGTCAGCGTCCAGGAGGACCAGATCCACGCCGTCGAAGTCCACACCGCGGAAGCCGTCGGGGAACAATGCGCGCAGGTGGTCTTCCCACAAACGGGCGAGTCCGCCTTCGAGCTGTGCTCCGCCCACGCCGGCGGTTGTCGTCTCTGCCGCGGACGGTGGGCGAAGGAGTAGGGAGACGGCATCGAACACGGAACGCAGCATTGCGACGGCCCGGAGCGGGCGGAGAGCGGCACTTGACTCGGCGCCCTGTGTGAGCTCGTCGCGCAGCAGTCGGATGCGGTCGAGTTCGATGGCGAGCTCGGCCGTGATGAGCCCGGCGTCGGTGGCCCGCTCGATGAGGACGTGGAGCGGTTCGTTCGTGGCCAGACGCACGGCGAGGACGTGCTCCAGGGCGAACAGGGAATGTGTGACGGCGACGGTGGCGAACTCGCACCGGTAGTAGGAGTGCCGAATGAGCTCGCGGGAAGTTTCCAACGCGCTCATGACGTACATCGACGCGCCGCCGGGCAGAACCAGGTCGCCAACCAGAGCGTACATCTCCGCATAGTCGAGAACGAGGTCGCGGGCGCGCGGGTCTCGTACCGGCAGGAGGAGCGGACCGGGCGGCGGTGGCAGGGTATTCACCGGTGCAGTCTTGTCGCCGGAGGTTGTCGGTGCCATCGGATTTGCTCGGGGTGGTTGGTAACCCGCGGCCACATCTCGCCAGCGGGTCAGACCTTAAAGAACAAGCTGAGCTGAGCGGCGGCGCGAAGAAGGCCCCCGCCGGGTCCGTAGGAGTGCGCGGGCGCCAGTGCCGGCGAAGCGGAATCCGCCGGGGCGCGGGTGCCGGGAGAGGAGAGCGGGACGGGGCCGGCTGTGACGCATCCGGGGGCCATGAGAACCGGAGACAACCAAGGATGCGGCAGGGAAACAGCCGGCGAAGAAGACCGTGGGCCGCACGCCGGAGCGCCTGAACACAACGGGGCCTCGCGGCCTGCTTGCCGCGAAGACCCCGAGCGGTGATTGTCGAAACTGCAGGGTGTTCCCTCAGCGGCCACATGATCGTTGAACGGGCATGACCCAGACTCTGAACGAAGATGTACTCAAGACGGTCCAGGAGCTCGTCGGGGACGCGAGTGACAGGAGCACTCCTCTGGACGGTCATCTCGACACCTCGCTCAGCGACCTCGGACTGGACTCCCTCGCCGTCCCGGAGCTCGCCGTCCGGCTCGAGGCCCGGTACGCCGTGAGTCTCACGAACGAGGGGGTGGACCCCGTGACCATGCGCACCGTCGCCGACCTGGTGATGTCCAAGATCGCCAACAAGAGCTAGGACCGCACTGGCGCCGCAGCCTCGTGTCGCCCCAGGCGCCGCGTACGTGCGGTGCTACGAGCTGGCCGAGCCCCGGCAGCCCCCGTGCGTCACTAGGGAGCTGTCGTCAAAGTGTCAGGCCCACATCAGGAGTGATACGAGGGTGACGGCTGCCTCGTTGGACTGGGCGATCTTCTCGTAGCAGGTGATGCCGCGCCACTGATTCAAGCGATTGAAGCACCGCTGGCCGGGCCGTCCGGGGCTCTTCCCGGGTAGGTGTCACGCCAAGGAGGGCGGGGAATGGGACGGTTACCCGGATTCGGTCTCGTCCCCCTCCCTTCCCCGCGGGTCTTCATGCCTTTTACGATCTTCGACATGTCGAACCCGTCGCTCGTACCTGTCCTGCGTGGCTCCCGCGGAACCGTGCTCCAGTTCACCGGTGATGCGCTGACATGGCGTCGGGACGCCGAGGAGGTGACCATCCCCCTCCCGGCGGTCGCGCGCGTCCGCCTGGAGGGGCGCGCTGTCACGGTCGAGCTCCGCGCCCCGGCCGGAACCGCTCCCGCCGTGCACCGCGTCGACGGCGTGAGCCAGGCCGCCGCGGCGCTGTTCGTCCCGGCGGTCACCGCGGCCCTGCCCGAGCGTACCGAGGAGAGCGGGACGGTCGACGGCTCGACACTGGTGTCCACGTACACAGAGCCCGCGCCCGAAAGCGATCCGCTCAGGAACCCGGTGATCGGCATCGGTGTACTGTCGGCCGCCTCCGCCCTGGTCGCCTGGATCCTGGGTGACCTGCCCAGCGCGATCGTGGCGCTGGTGGGTGCTCCCATCGGCCTCGGGATCACGTGGTTCGGTGCTTTCGCCTGGTACTTCGTGTTCCTGCAGTGGCATTTGCCCCGGTCCGGCATCACCGTCGAGGCGACGGTGGTCACGGAGTACCTCAGCACCGCGACCTACGCCTACACGGAGCTGGAGGGCGCGAGGCGCGATATCCACGACAAGAAGGTCCAGGGGAATCCCTACGTCGCCTATGCCGCGGCCGATCCGGACCGAAGGACGCTGTGCTACTCGCCGCTCAAGATCGCCGGGGACGCGGTCTTCGCCTTGCTGGTTCTTCTCGTCGGTCTCGGCGTGATGGCCTTCGTCGTCTTCCTGGTCGTGATCATGAACCTGCCCTAGTAGGACTCCGTTAGGTCCTCCGGTTGGGGCTGTTCGCGGGTGGGCATGACGGATGCGTGGATACGCGCGAAGTGGACGGTGTGCGCGCCGAGTTGGCGTCGTATGTGGCTGACGTGTTCGCCTCTCTGAGGCGCAAGGACCAGCGGGCCAAGAGCGACTGCTACCTGCGGGGACTGATGCTGGACGGCCGGCGCAAGTCGATCCAGGCCATGGCCGCTCGGCTGCCGGACGGCAACGAGCAGAACCTGCAGCAGTTCGTGAACCAGTCCACCTGGGATCCGGTGCCGGTGCAGCGCCGGATCTGCGAGCGCATGCTGCCGCTCATCGCTCCGACGGCGTGGGTGATCGACGATGTGTCGCTGCCCAAGGACGGAAGAATGTCGGTCGGGGTGGCCCCGCAGTACTGCGGAGCCCTGGGCAAACGCGCCAATTGCCAGGTCGCGGTCAGTGTCCATGCCGCGAGGGATGCCGCCTCCTGCCCGCTGCAGTGGAGGCTGTTCCTGCCGCGATCATGGGAAGCGGACGACGATCGAAGGACGTCTACCCGCGTCCCGTCCGAGGTCACCCATCGTGAGAGGTGGCGGTTGGCCCTGGACATGCTCGACACGCTGGCCGGCTGGGACATGAGGCCTCCAGTCGTGGTGGCGGATGCCGCCTACGGCAGCAACGCACACTTCAGGGCTGGGCTTGCCGACCGCGGAATCCACTATGTCCTGGCCGTCCGGGCAGACGTGAGTGCCTATCGGTTCGATGCCGAGCCCGAAGCGCCGCCCCGCAAGGGGCCGGTCGGCTGCTGGCCCCAGCCGCGCTACCGGCACCCGGCACTGTCGGTGGCGACCCTGGCCGCCGGTCTCGGGCCGGAGGCATTCACCACGGTCACTTGGCGGCAGGGAACCCGAGGCCGGTTGAAGTCTTGCTTCGCCGCCGTGAGGGTCCGGCCCGGCGGCAAGGCCGTCGAGCGTCCGATCAAAGCCGCAGCCTCGTCCACGCAGGGCTGGTGGGACGGAGTCCTGCCTGACTGCTGGCTACTGGCCGAATGGCCGGAGCACGCCGAATCCCCGACCGACTACTGGCTCTCCAGCCTCCCGGCCGACACCCCGATCACCGAACTGGTCCGTCTCGCCAAGGTCCGCTGGCGCATCGAACACGACTACCGGGAACTCAAGCACGGCCTGGGCCTTGACCACTTCGAGGGGCGGTCCTGGCCGGGCTGGCACCACCACGTCGCCCTTGTGACCGCGGCCCAGGCCTTCCTCACAGAGCAGAGGCTGGCCCCAAAAGTCCCCGGACCGGCCTCACTCTCTACCAGACCCTCGACGCCCTCCAAGACATCCTGAGGTGCTGGACCGGTATCTGCACCACCTGCCGGCAGCCCCTCCCGAACAGACCACACACCACACCAAGATCAAGAGCAACCTAACGGAGTCCTACTAGAGCCTGTCTGACAAATGATCACGGAGCGGGGATGTGCGTGCTCGGTCCAATTGCCTTGCCGTCCTGACGTCGGCCAGTGAGTCTGGACTGGTGCCAGGACAAGGGAAGACAAGGCGGCGACATGAGGCCGAGAGTCTGCGGCTTGCCGCTCGCACCGCGCCGGGTGCGGGGCAGTGGAAAGTGGTCGTTGAGACTCGGGACCAGGCGGAGATGCGTACGAGGTTGCGCCGTCTTCGGGAGGCAGGAGTCGATGGGTCGATGATCCGGATCGACACGCTGTGCGGGCGCCTGGCGCTGCCGGCCACCTACCGGCTGAGCCGGTTCGTGACGGACCCCGGGTGGGAGTCCGAGCGCGGGCACTCTGATCATTGATCTTGGCAGGTCGAGGTGAGTTCGCACGTGGCGTGGGATCGAATAGAGCCCCTGTTGCCGCGGGTGGATCGACCCTGCGCTCCTGGCAAAAGGGCGACGGTTGCCCTTTCCAGCGGGAGGGGCAACCGTCGATCGCTCGGGCTCGGTCGTCGGCGGGGTCGAGGGTGAGCTGCTCGGTGGCTTCTGTCGCGGGCCGGAGGTCTTGTGCGCGCAGGCTGATGGAGCGGACGCGGGCGCGCTGGAGTGCGAGGAGGTCGTACAGCTCGTAGGCGGCGACGGCGAGCGGGCGGGTGTGGGCGGTGGGTTCGGGCAGCGTACGGCTGCGCGAGCTGGTGGAGCGGTCGGCGTACCGGATGGACAGGACGAGGTTTGCCCGCTTGGTGTGCGTCGCGGAGCCGGGCACCGAGTTCCTCGGTGAGGTCGAGCAGGGTTCGTCGGTGTTCGTCGGGGTCGAGGACGTCGTGGCCGAAGGTCCGCTCCGCGCCGGTGGATTTCGCGATCGGCTCGCGCTGGACGGTGCGGAGGTCGTGTCCGTGGGCCTGGGCGTGGAGGGAGCGTCCGGTGGCTGCGCCGAAGATCCTCGTCAGCGCGGGCAGGGGTGCGTCGGCGAGGTCACCGGTGGTGTGCAGCCCGTACGTACGGAGCTTGGCCGCGGTTGCGGTCCGACCTGGTGGAGAGCGGCGACAGGGCGCGGCCGCAACCACCGCTGCACCTCACCTGCTTCGAGGACGGTGGTGGCGCCGGGCGGGATGATGGCGGCCGCCATCGCGGCGAGCATCCAACTGGAGTTGCGATGGGTTCCGGTTCCGCCGCGGAAGTTTCGTTGGTCCTCTTCATCCTGGTCAAGAGGGGCGGCTGAGGTTCCACGCGAACGTGTGGAAATTTTCCGGTCTCTCCTGGATTCCAGGAGTTCTCGCCGGAATTTTCATGTTCGTGGCGGATTCCGATACCCGCCGTTTCACGCTGATCGGCGGGAGCGGCACGAAGACGAAACCGGCCGGGCCAGTCGATGGTCTGGCTGATGTGGTGACCTTGCAGCGTCTCGCTGCGATGGGGTCGTCACAGGAGGACGAGCGTGCGCTGTTCCAGGACACTGCGGAGTACTGCTGGGCGCGGGACGTCGTCGGTCTTGCGTTTCGGGATGCTGTTAACGGAGCAGCTCGTTTTGTCGGAGGTGTGTTACCAGCCGTCCTCGGAGGGGCCGACGATGTCGTGTCCGATCTGTCGAGCGAGGTGTCGTGCACGTTCGCCCGCGTAAGGGTGAACGTGCACGTATACCGTGTGGCCGACGGCGGGTTCGTGATCGGCGTCGATGCTGAAGCAGGCCTGCACCCCGGTACGTGAGCCGTCGGGTCCGAGACCGAGCTCGGCCACCGCTGGCCATGACAGGGCCATCCAGGCGAGTTGCCCCCACGCTGCACGAGACAGGATCTCAGGAGCCCTTCTCAGGAGATCGCTGTCAACTGGCGCCGCCACGGATAGTGTCAGAGGTAGCAGTGAAGCCAGCGCGGCATCGTTCTGCGGCAGCTCCGGGCCCCGAAGATAGGCACCGCCCCCGTGGAACAGGGCGAGGGGGAACAGGGAGTGAGGGAACAGCTCCGCGGCACACCGCACGTCGTCCACCTGAGACAGTCCGGCTTCCAGGTCCACGGTCGCGGTGACCCACAGTTCCCCACACTCGACGAGAAGCTCAGCTACGGCAATAACTGCGTCTACGCTGCCGATCTCATCTCGATAGACCGGGTAGGCCCTCGAATCCCCCACAACGTTACCCCCTTCCAAGAACATACCGCCTATTTCCAGGCCGGCCCCCGGCGAACGTAGGCCGCGAGGTCCGGAGACACTGGCGGGCCCTGCCCGCCGGAGACGGCCCTACCTTCGGCGCCGTCCAGCCGACCCTGCGGGAGTACGCGGAGGCCGAAGACGCGGTCCGCCGGCTCCAGAGAACCCTGGCAGCCGCCCACGCCGGCTGAGGCTGGTCCACCTGGCTTTGTAGGTCAGGAGCGAGTGCTGCCTGGCCCCCGCGTACGGGCTGCTGCTGTGGAGGGTGCGGCGGGCGGCGCGGTCCGCCACGGGGTGCCGTACGCCGGCTCGGCGCAGGACTGCGCGTGCCGCCGCTACGACTGCGGGGGCCTGGTCCCGATGTCTTGGTGCGCGGAGCACGGGGACACAGCCGGCCCGGTGATGGAGTGGCATCCCGGCGGCGGCATTCGATGCGCGGAACTGCGCACCCGATCGCTCACCAGTCGCTGACCCCCTGACCGGGACCGGGGCAAGGCAGCCAGGGTTCAGCTCCCGTACTGCACCCGCCGCGCGCTCGTGCACGCCTCACAAAGGGGGCTGGCCCCCATCCCGTAACGGGATGTGGGGGCATGGCTTCTCTGTACCGACAGCGAGATCGAGGCCGTCATCGAAGCGCCAGCCGAAGACCTCATCACGATCCGACAAGTCCTCACCCAGGTGCGCGGCTACGAACGTGCGGACGCCGTACCCACGCGTGTAGGCATCTGATCAGCCTCTCCTTGAGGCTCGGAAGCGCCCTGCCCAACGAGCCAGAGTGGACACCCCAGCATCTCGCGGCTGGCCGGCCGCGCAGCCACACACTTGACCTTCACCACCCGCCTGCGCTTTCTATCTGTATCGCCAGCCACACGACCGGTCCCGCTGCCAGAACGATCAGCACCAGACAGCACGGTACCTGGGACGGCCCCTTGAGTGGCTCGGCTGCTATCTGTGGGGCCACTCGCCGCACGTCGTCGGCGTGATACCACATCTTGCCGGCATAGCCCGTAGTGGTCATCCAGCTCTCCGAATGGGTCCGCACCCCATGGGCCAGCGCATTCACATACACCGAGCTAGTACCCACGCCCGGCCACAAGCTGCTCACCTGGCGCTCCGTCAGCCAGCCGTCTCCCTCGTCCGCCATATTCCGCCCTTCCCCGAGCAGCCGGTGACGCCCCATCATGAACTTTCCCATAGCCAGGCGCAGTTCGTCCCTCCATCGCTCCTCGGGTTTCCGACGCGGCGATCCGCTTCCCAGCCCCCGAACGCCTGGCGCGAGCGGGTGTGGCCCTCGCCATCGTGAACGGGCGGTCAGGGTCTGACCGCCCGCCCTGCCCCGAATCACGGCGCCGGGGCCTGGGCACCGTTAGTGCAGTCAACGGGCCACCGGGCACAGGGGCCGGTCTGGCTGGGCGCCCAGGTGACGAGCTGCGGCCTACTGGTGGGGTGGGGAGTTCATGGCGCTGCTCCTCGGTGCGGGAGCCCAACACCATGTGCTCGATTTTCTGTGCGAGGGCGCACCGCAGGTCAGCGGTAGGTGAGGCGATGGCGGGGCTGGTGACGCCGTGGGCGGCGCGGCACAGCTCCCTCATGTCCCCGCTTCCCGCTCCCGCTCCGGGTGTGCGTCGGGCCGGGCGGTGCGGCGTTTGGGCAGGGTGGTCTTCGGAGGAGGCGCCCAGGATCGGGAAGATGGGGCGGCCGTCGCGGCGGTAACCGAGGACGGCACCGGGAGTAGGCATGGTGCGGGACATCAGGACGTGCAGCTCCTCGACGTCCCCGCGCCATCGCCGAGTCTACGTATGCCAGCGTGACGCCCTGCGGTCCTCCGATACCCCTCACCTGGAATGATCAATATGACTATCCAGGTGGGGGCGTCGGGGCAGAGATTGACGGCGCATCGCTGGAGACGACGACGGCGGATGACCGGCGCCCGAAGACGGCGTGGTCGCTGCCGGGGCCGAGTGGTCCTGGCGGTGAGCAGGGCCTGTGACTGTGGGCGCCGTGCTGGGAACACCGTCCTCAACCACGACAGGGGGACGGCTGACCGAGTCAGGCTCGGCCGGCTCTGCGGAGCCCCGCTTCGATTCGCTCGCTGCTCCGCAGGACGGTCGGGGCTGCCGGCTGTTGGGGCCAGGTGGTGATGAGGTAGTCCTCGATGGGCTCCTCGCTGACTCCGTCCGGCTCAAGGGTGCGCCCACGGGCGTGTACCCGCATGCGGTACCAGCCGGGGCCGTGGTCGCTGAGAGCGGGGGGTTTGCTCGGCCCGTGGCCCGACCAGTAGTTCAGGGCAAGGTCGACCTCGTCGGCGTGCACACTGACTTCGACCACCTCCTCCCATCCCTCCGTGTCCGCCGGGGGTGGTGTGGAGGTGATCCGGGTCTCGACGTTCACGGGTCCGCTGTGGATCCCGGTGATGATGTAGGCACCGTGGTCCATGGGGGCGGCGAGCGTGTTGGACCAGTCGGCGGACTCGACCTCGTAGTCGTATCCCCCAGTGATGGAGAACTGCCCGTCGCTCACCCTGATGACAGCCGATTCAGTCATGACCGCAGGCTATGCCAGCGGGTCACGCGGTGCGGGACGCATCGAGAACTTGGCCGACTCGCACCGCGCGACCTGCCCCTTAGCTACCGATGCGCACGAGGAAGGGATCGGCGTTCAAGACGCGTTGGCGTTGGTAAAACTTGCTTGTGACCCCGCCCTGGTACCTCTGATCTTCCACGCTGATCATGCAGGCGCTGACTCCCTTTGCGCCCGTACCGGACGGCACCCCTGGAATGGAGCAGCCGGGGAAGGTGCGACGTTCACCGCCGCCGATGGCCAGGCCCTGGTGTGTGCTGGCCAGGGGGTATTCGTCGCAGGATTTGCCAGCCGGCCGCGTCTCCTTGGTGGGGCAGGCCATAGAGCGATTCTTGTCATAGACGGTGCCGCTTGTCGTGTGGGTCAGGGGGACGGTAGCGCCGGGGAGTCCTGAGTTCTGAGCTCGGGTGATGTGGGAGGCGAGTTCGGGGGCCGCAGCCTTGCTGTAGACCATGGTTGAGGCGTACCAGGGAACGACGCAGCCCACCGAGCGCGGGTTCCCTCCGGCCGCGTTGTCGCAGCGGAACTCGTTCAAAATGTAGTTGCTCTTCGCTGATGTGTAGCCCGGGTTGGTGAGCGTGAGGCTCCACGTGGTCTGACACTTCCCGATCGCGTCCTCCTCCGTGGCCGTGGTGGTGTAGTACGACTCACCGAGCTTCCAGGAGTTCAGTGGCGCGATCTTCTGGGGCTTGAAGGTCGATTCGTCGAGCTTGCAGGCCCCGAAGGCGCTCGAGCACGGGGAAGTAGAACCCGGGGTCGAAGGTCCGCAGCCGCGCCCTCCCCTTGTCCGGGTCCCAGGCCAGCAGGTACACCGCGTCCCCGAGCAGTACCGCCTTGCGCTCGGCAGCCTGCATCCGCAGCGGCAGGAGCTCCTTCTCCGCCCATGCGCGCAACAGCAGCTGCACGGCAGCCGCCGCCTGCGCCTGCGGGTCGGGCTCATCGGTCCCGGCGTGCTCGGCGCCCGCCACCACGATCTGCTGGGACTTGCCGAGGAGGTGCGCGAGAGCGGTATCGACGAAGACTGCGGCGTCACCGAACTCGCGCCGCTCGGCCCCTGCGTCGTTGCCGGTAAGAACGGCCAGCTCCCCGGCCTGATTCGCGTCGTATGCCGCGAGGATCTTGTACGCAGCCAGTCTGCGCAGAGCATCACGGGGAACCCATGTCGCCTGCACCTGAGGAGCGAGAGCCCGATGAGGCAGCCCGCTGCTGGCAGCCGTCATTATCGGCTTGTAGTTCAGCCACGACCAGGCGTCGGACACGAAATTGCGCAGGCCCACGAGAAGATCACCCTCGACAGCCCCACGCCACCTACAGCGTAGGGGAGCGAGCACGTACCGCTGGACCCCAAGGGGCTTACTCCCTCTCCGGCTTCGTGGTCGCCCGTAGTGCCATGCCGTACGTGATGAGCTTGTCCCACACGCTCATGGCCACTCCGCACAGCGTCCCCCAGGCAGCTGCGGCGATGGACGGACTGGTCAACAGGTTGTAGAGGGACATGCTGCCGAAGACGATGCCGAGGCCGAAGGAGGCGACCTGCCCGGCGCGTACCAAAACGGGCAGGAGAGAACGCTGGGGGGACGATGGGGGGTTCGACATGCGGAACTCCGAAGGAGAGGTCGTTGTTGGGAGCCCGGCCGGGGCATGTCGAATTTAGGTGTCATGCTATGTCCCCCAAAAGCCTCCTCAGTAGGCGAGAATTAGTAAAGGTTGCGGAGGGGGTGAGCGAGTGGACGTGCAGGTGATGCCTGGTGGCGAAGGATCCGCAGAGGACCAAGCTGTCGGCGTGGAACTTCGAGGAGTGCCTGGACTCCCAGGGCTGCTGGTGACGATCGGCTTCAGGCCGGGCCAACACGGCATCCTGCGGGCCTGCTCCCTGACTGTCTGCTCCGAAGGCGCGGAGCCCTTACCCCCGGAGGGCACGCAGTGGTTCCGGGGGGAGGCCGACCGGATGCTTGCGGTCGCGAGCACCGCGGCGAACCTCGGCCCTGAGCTTGCACGGGAACTCGATCGTTCGTGGTCCAGGCGTCCGCGAGGAGGCGGAGAGTCCCACTCTCGGATGGTCGCCGAGGTGTACGAGGCCGCTGTACGTAGAGGGTTCCCGCCTCGACACGTCGTTGCAGCCGTGTGGAGCAGGAGTCTTGGATGCGTCGACAACTGGCTGCGCGAAGCCCGCAAGCACAAGGTCCTCGGCGTCGTCGCGCAGGCCAGCAGGCCCGGACGGGGCGAGCCTGCTGAGGATGCCCCCAGACGGCCAGCCCACCAGCCCGCGGAGGCATCCCCCCACGTGGATGCGACGAGCAAAGGCGCACGAGTGGGAGGTGTGGCGGGATTTGAAGAGTGGGAGTTCCACGTCAGGTTCTCCCGCCGGGACCATCACGTCTGCGCTCTGACGATGGAATCGGCCCGACCGGCATCTCCTCACCACCTCACGCCCAAGGGAGTCGGGACGATGCCCATTTCCCAGATCCTGCGGCTGGTTGTTCCGTCCGTGGACTACGCCGAGGACATCTGCACGTATGACTTGCGACCCCACCTGGAGATGGCCCGTCTTGTCGCCGGCCCGCTCGGGGCGCGGAAGCGCGGAGAGCAGCATCTCCTCCAGGTAGCCAAGCTGTACGGGTTTGCCCTTTCGCAACGCAAGATGGTGAGAGACAAGAAGACGGGCCGCTGGCGGCCGAAGGCTCCGCTTCCTCCACTCAAGTTGATGCGCGCGGTGTGGGGGGCTGAAGCGGTCTCCTACTCCACGGCAAGCCGCTGGACTATGCGGGCCCGAACAGCGGGGGTCCTCTCCGAACACCTTCGATGGAGCCCCCGTCTGGACCCCCGCACTGTCGGCCGACCTGCCAAGCGGACATCCGCCCCGGCCTAGCGGCGCCCTCGCAGCTATCTGCGATCTGACAACCTCTGGTCCTGATACCCGGAGGATGCGGAGCCGCTGCGCTGCGGGTCAGCGAGCTCGGTCATCGCATGCACGAGGGAGTCCATACGGTCGGGGGAGTCCATGCCGGCGATCCAGGTCACCGTCTGCTGCTCCAACTGCTGCCACTGACCGACGTGGTGGACGCGGCCCTGCGCGTACAGCTGGGCGATGGGCTCGGCCCGGAGCCGTTTGCCGTGCTTTGCCGTGACCGGGAGTACGGCGGGCATCAGCATGTTCTCCGTGCGCTGCTCGCGCTGAAGTTCACGTCGACCGACAGCACCGCGACGTCCGCGATCGACGGGAACAGTAACTCCTCCAGCCGGATGGCTATGACGACTTCTTTGGGAGTCGTTTGTCGAGGATTTCGGGAGGCGTGGGGCTCAGGGTTGAGTGATCAACATCGTTGAGTTTTGATGTCGCTAGCGTGTGCGATCGGGGGCCGCGGTCTGCTTCATAATCCAGCTGTGGACATATCCGATGAGGGACAGCCGCTCGATCCCGTCTGGCATGAGATCAACAACAACGTGTGTGGTGGCCTGCCAGGTGCCCCGAGTGCTTCGTTGGTGGCCGAGCGGTTCATCGGGGCGGGCTGGAGTTCCAGATCGGCGTCGTGGGAGTCGTATGAGATCGAGACCAGCTGGTGCCGCATCGAGGTGCACCCGACCGAGGGCGACACTCTCCTGAACGGAGTCGTCGATCCTCAACGGTTCGAAGATCTGGCAGCACTACTGACCCGGTTCGGCCTGCGGTTCAGGCTTGAGCTCTATGACGATGAGGGAGGGCTGCTGAGGGAGACCGAAGCTGGAGCTCCGTCAGAGCCTCAGGACGCAGTCCCGCGGCCCCTCAGCCGGCTGCTCGCTCCGCTTGGGCTTTGGTCGCGGCGAGGCGGTAGGACTCGGTTCCGGTCTGGATGATGTTGCCGCCGAAGGTGAGGCGGTCGACGATGGCCGCGCAGAGCCGGGGGTCGGTGAAGGTCTTGGTCCAGCCTCCGAACGATTCGTTCGAGGCGATCGCCACACTGTTCTTTTCCTCCCGTTCCGTCAAAACCTGGAAGAGGAGTTCGGCGCCGCGGCGGTCGAGTTCCATGTAGCCGAGTTCGTCGATGCAGAGCAGGTCAACGCGGCCGTAGCGGGCGATGGTCTTGGTCAGCTGCTTCTCATCCGCGGCCTCGACGAGCTCGTTCACGAGTTTCGTGGCAAGGGTGTAGCGGACCCGGTGGCCCTTCATCGCGGCCTCGGTGCCCAGCGCGATCAGCAGGTGGGACTTGCCTGTCCCGGAGTCGCCGATCAGGCAGAGCGGCTGGCCCTTGCGGACCCACTCGCACTTGGCCAGCGTGTGGATGGCCGCCGGGTCGACGTTCGGATTGGCGTCGAAGTCGAAAGCACGCAAGGACTTATCGCGGGGAAAGGCGGCGGCTTTGATGCGACGCTCCGACCGGCGTCGGGCCCGGTCGTCGCACTCGGACATCAGCAGCTCGGCCAGAAAGCCTCGGTAGGACATCTGCTCGCGGGAGGCCGCGGCCGCGAGGTCCGGAAACTGGCTTCGGATGGTGGGCAGCCGCAGCATCCGGCAGGCCTGGTCGATCGCGGTGGTAGCGGCTTCTTCGGTCAGTTCGCGCTGGCGGGGGACGGTCATGTCGCTTCTCCCTGGCTGGTGCCCTGGCCGCCGGTCCGGCGGCGGTTGAGGAGTTGGTCGTAGGCGGCCACCGAGGGCAGAGGCCGGGTGTCGGGCGGCAAGTGGGTCAGCCGGTAGTCGGGCGGCAAGTGGGTCAGCCGGTAGTCGGCGAGGAACGTCACCGTCGCGTGCTCCTCGACGGGTGGGGCAGGCACCTCGGGTGCGGGAGCTTGGGGCGCGGGAGCGTCGCCGTCGGCGGCCTTGCGGGCCTCCAGAGCGACCGCGTCCGCCGTCAGAGCGCCGGCCCGGAAGGCCTCTGCCAGGCCCGCGACCACGTGCTCGTGCCGCATGTGGCGTCCCAGAAGCAGCACCTGGATCAAGGCCCGGGTGCCCTCCGCGTCTCCGTGGGCGGACCGGACCGCGGCCCACCAGTTGTCATGGACGGGAGTGAACCTGCCGGCCGAGCGGGCCTGCTCCAGCGCAGTGGAGCCGGGGAAGGCGCCGGGCTTACGGATGAGGGCTTCGAGGTAGTGGTCCAGGACCAGCTGGGAGCCGCCCCTGGTGCTGAGGCGCTCGTGCCGGGCAATCTCGCTCCGGCCGTCGTAGACGACCAGGTCATTCGCGTTGAGGAGCACCCGGACCGACTGCCCGATCAGCCGGACGGGGACCGAGTAGCGGTTGGAGCGGACGGTGATCTGGCTGTAACGGTCCACTCGCGGGGTGAACCAGCGGCCCGTCTCGAACGGCTCCTCCGGCCGCGGTTTCAGCCGTGGCTGTTCGGAGCGGAAGTACTCGCCGATCGTGTGGGGGCGGGCGCTGATCCGGCGGGACTCGTCGTCGATGTCCCACTGGTCGACCATCGCGTTGAGCTGGGCCAGGGAGTCGACGACGGGCACGGGGACGAAGTGGTTGCGCCGGAAGTAGCCGACCTGGCCCTCAACCCCGCCCTTCTCGTGGGCGCCCTCGATTCCGGGCCGGCAGTAGAACGCGTCGACGCCCCAGTGTGAGCGGAACTGGGTCCAGCGTTCGGCCTCCACCCGCATGCGTCCCAGTCCGATCACCCGGGAGACCGCGGCCTTCAGGTTGTCGTAGCGGACCCTGCCGCGGGGGACGCCTCCCAGGGTTTTCAGCGCGTGGACGTGGCCTTCGATGAACGCCTCCTGACCGCACGAGGCGAAGACCCGGTGGACCGCCTTGCCCGAGTACGACAGGCGGAAAGAGAACAGGTAACAACGGGTGGGGACCCCGGCCAGCACGATGTGCACGTCCAATCGACCTCGGCCTCCGCGCCTGGGATGTGCGACTGCGGGATGAACACCGACTCCTGACCCCGGCCGGCGAGCAGCAGGATCTGCTTGCGGCGGCCGGCGACGTAGGAACGGACCATCTGGTACGAGATCTCGTAGGCCCCGTGCTCGTCGACCAGCCGGTCGAAGATCCGTTTCGCGGTGTGCTTCTGCTTCGGCGGCGCGTCCAGATCCGCCTGCAAGAAGCCGTCGATGATCCGCTTGTAGGGATCCAGCCGGGTTGTCCGGGGGCGGTGCTTCTTGCGCGGCTCCGGCCACTGCGCGTCCAGAGCCCTGCGAACGGTCGCCAGGTCACGCCGTACTTGTGCTCCAGCGCACGCATAGAACTGCCGCCTAGACGGTGGTCACGACGGATCGCCGCGTACAGCTCGACCTTCGACTTCGGCATGCGCATGGGAGCCCCCAGTGGGAGAAGCACACCCAGAGTCCCACCACAAGACTTCAACTGCCGTCAAAACAAAGCAACATCAACAGGCTCGGTCAGGACCGCCTCCCGCAACCGCCAACAAACGCCTCCCTCAATGATCGACATAGCCAGCCGGAGCAGGATCTCATTCACAGCCCCGAACTGTCGGCCCAGTCACTCTTGACACTGCTCGTTTTCAGGCAACTTCCCATGGAGCTGCGGGAGTTCATCGGTCACTCACGGTGCGCAAGTCACACAACCTGAGCCAGAACCCGTTCTCATGAACAAAGCCAGTCAGTCTTCAGTGAGGCCGGTGTCCCGTCTCAACGAAGTCTGACTGTTCTCATCGAAGTTTGACCGGCCGGCCGCTGCTACAGCACGGCCACGCAGGACTTCAGATCGGCGGCCAGGAAGACCAGGTGGGTGCCTTCGGCGGTATCGACCCGGCCCAAGGCGACTGGGTCATCTCCCGCACGCCGAAGATCCGGCAACCCCTGTTCGAAGTCCTTGCAGGTGGAGACACCGTCCTGCGCCATGCACTCAGCCCGCCATGCGTAGACGTCGAGGTACCGGTGAGCCGACTGCAGCTGTTGCCACACTTTGAAGGTGGCCCCGGCCCGCAAGGCTAGAGCAGCCTCATTGGCGGCATCGGTTGGATGTCCTTCGAGGGCATTGGCCAGGTCTTCGCGATTCACGACGTGCAGTATGGCGCGCCGCGGGCGCCCGCCGTCGTCCGGTCAAGGCAGACCAGACCATCGAGATTGGCGCCAGGTCACCGCGAAAGAGGTCAGCTGTCCCGTCTCACCGAAGGTTGGTCAGTCTCACCGAACCTTGACCACTCGGCTGTTTGTCTCATCGAACTTTGACCGCCGCAGGTCAAGGGCAGGTAGGTGGCCCCCGGGACAGGCCGGCACCACCTGGTCGGCTGACGCGCTGTCGCCTGCGGTTCCGGTCCTCGAGAAGGTACGGCTCGCTGTGGCCTTACAAACTCCTTTGCCGAGTCCTACCTTTGAGTTATGAAAATTCAACATCCCGGCTCGCTTGCGGAAGTTGTGTTACCCGTGACAGCCGGATGGCGGCTGCTGTTCGTGCCCAGCCGGGTCCGGGAGCTGGCTGTCGCGCTCGGCGGGAGCATCATGGTCCCGGCGATGTTCGCGGCCCCACTTCTGCTGGCCGCTCTGGTGGCCGCCGCGATCACGGGGAACTCATTCATCTGGGGCAGTTTCTGGGTCCTCCTGGCGCTCACGGTCGTCGCAGTGATCCTGCTCGCCGTGGGCTTGATGTACGTCGCGGCCTCCACGATGGTGCGGTGGGTCGAGTTCCGCCCCCTGGGAAATCCGGCCCAGGTCGTGATCGCCCGCTTTCTGCGTTCGTCGACCATGGCGATGGCTGATCTGCAGCGAGTCGTCGTCATCGAGCGACTCAGTCTGGGGCGGCGACAGTCGATCAAGGTGGTGTTGCACACCGGCAGCGAGAAGGTGGAGTGCGAACCGGGGGCGTTCGCACCGCTCACCCGGGTCGACGCACAGGCGCTGACCGACTGGTTGACCGAGCAACTCGGCGGGTCCCAGGTGGCGGTGGAGCGTCAGACGGAGGTCAAGCGAGACTTCGCGCGTCCGGACGGGTGGTGGACCCCGTCCCACACCGCCGAGCTGTGGCGGGTTCCCGTCGGCGAGGTCGACGGCATTGCCGCCCAGCGCGGCGTCGAAATCTATCGGTACACGCCCCGGGCAGCAGCGATGCACAGCCCCGCCACTACAGCCACCGTCTACGATCCGAGCCGGGCCTACGAGGTCGCCGAAGAACTCCGCGCGGAACGAGCCGTCGGCCAGGCCGCCGACAGCACGGCAGCCCCGGGCCCGGCCGATGACGACGCAACGGATTCCCGCTGACTCGGTCGGGCCGCTCCTGACTCTCGGAGGCTGCACTCCACGAGCGGGCAGATGGCATCGCCTGCGTGGTGACGAAACCCAGGTCTGTCAGCCCGAATTCTCCGTGAGGCCGCAGCGGCTTGGCGACGAGGTCCGTGCCGCCGTCGACGCGGCGCCGGCCGTACGACTCGCCCTGTCCCTGGCCGCCGTCCACGCCAGCCCGGCCGAAGGCAGTGCGTGCGTGAATTCCAGCTCGACGACGTGGACCTGGGCAATCGCCGCCTGGTCCTGGCCGGCCGCGCCCGCCCGGACGACGACCTCAGCCGCCAGGCGACCCTTGGCCAGCCCCGTCGCTGTCAGCGCCGGCCTGGCTCGGGGGCCACATCTGCTCTTGACCTGCGGCGGTCAAAGTTCGATGAGACAAACAGCCGAGTGGTCAAGGTTCGGTGAGACTGGCCAACCTTCGGTGAGACGGGACAGAGACTTCGCGTTCTAGTTGGCCTTACGTTCCAGGGACGGGATGGCCGAGCCCTTCGTATGGTTGGGCCGCCCAGGGGTGCCGGGTGTGGCTTGTCCGCGCTGACCAGCGTCCGCTACGACCCCAACTCCCGAACCTTCTACGACCGCAAACGAGCCGAGGGGAAACGCCACACCCAGGCCGTAATCGCCCTCGCACGGCGCCGCGTCAACGTCCTGTGGGCCCTGATCCGTGACCGGCGTTTTTACGACGTCGTAGCACCCGAGCCGTCCAGCTAGGACCTGTCCGGCCGATCATGTGACCGCTCCGTGTCCGACCCGTCCCGCGCCCATCGGAAGGGCGTGGGACGGGGCTGGTGACCCGGACCGTCAGTGCTTCTTGCTGTTCCCCAGGTCGGCGATGAGGAGCGGGACGCACTCTGAGGACGTATTGGTGCCGGCGAACACCACGGCTTTGATCCCCTTATCCAGGTCGGCTGCCCCCCGGACCTCCCAGTCGCCTTTAGTCACGATCTTCACGTCCGCGTAGCCCTTGCGGTCGCTCTTTCCCTCGGTCCAGCCGGCCTCGACCAGGCCGGCGATCGTGTCCGCGAACGACTTCTTCGGATCGGCGGCCTTACCGGGGTCGTCCGCCACCCAGTCGAGCTTGCACTCCTTGACCTCGGGACTCACCAGGTCGACCGACGAGTCCTTGGTGAACCCGGCCGCGGTCGCGGCCGCGTCGACCTCCTTTGCGACCGTGGCCGCTTCCACCTTGACACCGCCCTCACCGGCGCACCCCGCGACAAGCAGCACAACACCGGCGGCCGCGGCCACCCACCCAACCTTGCGCACAATCCCCCCAAACGCCTTACACGGAGGTCCACTTGCCTCCGTCGAGCAAGGTGCCCAGTCTTGCACCGTGCCGGCGCGAGCCGGACCGCGGGTGCGGTCAGCCCGAGCACGGACAGCCGTCCGACCGAACCCCAGCTCTTCGTCGCGCCGGACGGCCCGGATCGTTCGGGTCACGCCAGTGCCCCCCGGTCCGCACACGGTGCAGAATCCCGTCCATCACCTGCCACAACGTCAGTTGCCGACCGGCAGGAACGGCCGCGGCCGTTCCCACTCGGCATCACTCGGATCACCCCGCCCGTGCCCACAGGAACGACCCGGACACGGAGTAGTCACATGATCGGCCGGACAGCTCCTAGTGGAACCGACTCACGACGGTTGACTTCTCCATTGGGAAGCGATTTAGCGTCGTAGTTGGCCTCGATGCGCGTTCTCGTTGGCCCGAGCCCGGCCCAGCGCGGCCGTTGTCGCAGGTGGCGGCTATGTTGCAGTCGGTGCGGAGGCGATCGGGGAGCGGCAATGGTGGTTGAGGTGGGGTACGCCCGGGCGTGGGACCTGAAGGCCGGCGGCCCGTGGGGGCCGATATCCGTGGAGGAGGCCCGTGACCGGGATCTTGCCGGGCTTCCGTACGTGGTGGTGTACCGGACGGCGGGCCGGGAGGCTCCGCTGGAGGTTCGGCTCGTCTCCTGGCGGGATCACCATGTCGGTCTGTTGGTCTACGACGCGCAGGGCCGCCGCACCTACGACCTGGACCTGCGGCTGCTGGACGACCCGATGCGGCTGCTGCGTCGGTACGCCGTCCACTGGCAATACGCCGGTCCGGAGATGGCGGAGTTCGACGAAGCGTGCCCGCGCATCACCGTGGAGCTCTTCCCGGACGGAAGGGGCCGACGACGGGAGGAGTCCCAGGGCAAGCGCGGGGGCTCCTACGTCACCGTGCCCGGGATCGGCGATGACGAGCGCTGGACGGACCGGCCTGCCTTCGGAGAATGGCCGCTGTTCTCCGCCCGGTCCCACGAGCTAACGGAGCCGCCGGTCTTCGAGATCACCGAGCTGGCCGCAGCGGCCTCCGCCGGCAGCGGGCACGTGCCCACCACCTGCTGGCGTCCGCCCCGCCCCGCGCAGCCTGGACCGATTGGTGAGCTGTTCCGGCAAGGGGTGCGCGTGACCGACGGGTACCACACTGAGATGACGGTGGTGGAGCCGCGGCGCATCGGCACCCTGCGCGTGCCCAGCGGACTGCTGGCCGTCTCCGGCCCTGACATCGACCACGCAGACGGACCCCACGTCACAGTCCCCGTCGCGCCCGGGGAGTACGTGCTGGACGAGGCGCGGGCCCGCCACACCGACCACTGCATGTGGGAGCAGAGCGAGGTCACGCGCACCGACACGATGGCCGTCCGCCTCCTCGTCAGTGAGGCTCCCGCGGTGTCCTGGGAGATGGCGCTCAGGTCCCAAGACGACACTCGGCTGTTCATCGAGAACCAGATCTCCGGTTTCGTCACCGACGGCGCCACCGGTTGCTTCGCCGATGCCGGGGCATGGGAGCCGCTCCTTGCCCTCTTCGAGAAGGTCATGGCCCAGGCAGACCCGGATCTGGACCCGGACGTCTATGAGGACATCAACGACTCCATGTACCTGCTGCGGACGCGGGACAAAGCCTCTGGCGGCGAGTTGGCGACCTTCGCAACGACAGGGGACGGCACCTATCCCGTCTGGGTCGGCCGCACCGAAGCCGGCGACGTGGTTGCGGTCGTAGTGCTGGTGGAGGGGATGCCCGAGATGCTTCCGGACGCCGTACCCGCCACCGACGCCTGACTTGGGCATCACGCCAGATCGTCACACTGTGGCGTTCGCGCAGGTCAGCGGCGTCCGAAATTTAGCGTTCCAGTTGTCCGCCGGGGCCAACTACGGCACTAAGTCACACGTTGATGTGACTGTGACTGAGCGTTTCAGTTGGCCCCTGAGCGTTGTACCTGGTCCCGCTGAGCGTGACGGTTGGCCCGGGCCGTTCGCGGGTGGCGTTCCACCGAACTGATCGGCTGCAGCGTCATGGGTTTTCTCGTTGCTCCACAGCGCGGCCGATGAGTTTGTGGCTCCCGGCCGGTCCAAGCTCGTGACATCCAAGGAAAGGACACCGCCATGTCGGAGCTTCTCGTCGACTTCATCACCTCCCTCGACGGCCATGCATCAGGAGAGGGATGGCCCGGGTTCTGGGGCCTCGAGGGCCCGGAGTACCTCGCATGGCTCGGCGAGCAGCCCGAGGCCACCTACCTGATGGGAGCGAACACCTACCGCCTGATGTCGGGCTTCGCCGCAGGCGAGGTCCCCAATGGCCAAGACGAGTTCAGGCCCGAAGAAGAGGCGTCCGTCGACGAACTCACGCAAGCGTCCAAGGTGGTGTTCTCCTCCTCACTCGAGGAGCCACTGACGTGGGCCAACTCCACGCTCGTCCGCGACGACGCCGTCGAGGCGGTCCGCGCCATGAAGTCGAGCGGCTCGGGGCTCCTCAGCACAATCGGCAGCCTCAGCCTGTGCCGCTCCCTACTACGAGCCGGACTCGTCGACCGCTTCCGGGTCGTGATGTTCCCGGTGATCACCGGGGCCACGGGCGAGGAACGCATCTACGACGGCTATCCGGACGTTGCCCTCGAGATGATTGAGCACCGCACCTTCGACGGCCGCATCCAGCTGCTCGAGTACAAGCCCCGCGTACTCGAGCACCCGCCGCTCGGCGTCCCTGCGTGACGTCGCCCCGGCGCCGGCGGGTGCAATGCAAGGCCACTGCCTCCAGCAGGACCAGCCCTTTGACGAGTCGCTTGCATTTCCAGTCCCGCCCGACGAGTGGGCGCAGCGGCCGCCTGACCTGAGCGCCTACCGCTCAGCCAACCGAACCCAGGGAGCGAAGCGCTGATCGGGGCCTGCATCCTCACGCCAGTACCGCAGAACTGTTTCCTGGACGATGTCGAGCCGCTCTGCGGCGATGAGGCACGAGACCGGCTCCTGCCCGCCGGCATCGGCCTCGAAAGTGACCACGACGGGCGGCGTCTCGCCGAGCTCACGAGTGACTTTCAGGAGCTCGTCGGATGACGGGGTCCGGAAGACCGGATCGTGAAAGCTGGATGGGCAGCTGACGATGAGCGGGTCGCCGAAGACCAGTTCCAGGCCGTGATGGTAGGTCAGGTCGTGGTCGGCGGCGAGCTTGAGTTGTCCGCGGTCCCACGAGACGACGTCCCAGTCCCACCAGGACCCTTCGGGAAGCTGGATCGCGGCATGCGCTCCCTCGGCATCCACCAGTGGCCCACTCATCCCGTTCGAACAGATCGACAGGCTACACACCGGCTGCGAGCGAACGGCTTGACGAGTTAGGACCCTGAGGTGTCTCCACTGGGCCGACGAGATCCGCGACCCCCGCAAGGAGATCCCCGATCTACCCGGCGCCGCGAAGGTCTCCGAGAAGGAGATGAAGATGGCCGAGCAGCTGATCAGCGCCCTGGCCACGGAGTGGGACCCCGAGTCCTTCCGGGACACCTTCCAGGAGAAGGTCACCGCGCTCATCGAGGCGAAGAAGACCGGCGAGAGCGTCGAGAAGGCCGAGCCCCCGGCCAAGGCCACCGGCGCCGTCGACCTCATGGAAGCCCTGCGCGCCAGCGTCGAGCGGGCCCGCAGCCCCAAGTCGACCGGGGAGAAGGCCACCACTGCGGCGAGCCCGCAGAAGAAAAAGGCCGCGCCCGCGAAGAAGCGCATCAGCTCGAAGGGCAGCACCCTGCAGTCGCTGACGAAGGCCGAGCTCTATTACTGATCGTTTCAGAATGAGGTTCGTAGGCGTCGCAAGCAGATGATGCTGCAGGCGAGTTGGAGCAGGCCGAGGTGGAGGTCGGCGCGTATCTCGTAGCGGATGCGGAGTCGTTTGAACTGGTGGAGTCAGGCGAAGGTGCGTTCCACGACCCAGCGGGTCTTGCCCAGGCCGGAGCCGTGCGGGACGCCGCGTCGGGCGATCTTGGGTGTGATGCCGCGGGCTCGGAGGATGCGGCGGTACTTGTTGTAGTCGTAGCCGCGGTCGGCGAAGAGCTGGCCCGGCCGGTGTCGCGGCCATCCGCGAAGTCCGCGGATGCGGGGGATCGCGTCCAGCAGGGGAGTCAGTTGGGTGACGTCGTGCCTGTTTCCGCCGGTCAGAGTGACGGCGAGGGGTGTGCCGTGGCGGTCGACGATCAGGTGGTGCTTGCTGGCCGGCCGGGCGCGGTCGACCGGCGAAGGTCCGGTGTGAGCCCCCCTTTCAGGGCCCGGACGTGCGAGCCGTCGATCGCACAGTCGTCCATGTCCAGCAGACCGCCCTATGCAAACGGGGCCAGACGCCGGCCTCGGTCCAGTCCCACAGGCGTCGCCAGGCCGTCACTCCACTGCACCCGGTTCGCTCGGCGGGTACGTCTCTCCAGCTCACGGTCTTGCGCAGCACGTACACGATGCCTCGCAGGGCCGCACGGTCGTCCGCCGGCAGACGCCCCGGATACCGATGGCGCCGCAGCGGCCGGGGCGGCAGCAGCGGGGCGACACGTTCCCACAGGTCATCAGGCACAAGATCATCCGACACCCGCGCCACTCTGCCGTCACCAGATCCGAACGCCAAGCTCCTATGCCGAATTCATCCTGGAACGATCAGTTGGAGCCTGAGCGCAGTCCCAGGGCGCTGTGCTGAATCACGCCGGCCGGCGCATCGGCAGAGTGTGACCTTCGGCGGATCAACTCGACCAGCCTTGAGCGGAGCTCCGGCGCTGGTTCACCAAGCACGATGGCAGTGATCACCAACTCGAGCGTGACGCAGTCGTAGGCGTCGTCCGTACCTCCGTAGCGCTCGCTGTCACGCTCCACTACGGCACTGGCGATCCGGCACCCACCACCGTAGACCGGCTCGAAGGTCGCCGCGAAGACTCCGTAACCGGTCCAGCTTCGATGCAGGAAGACAACCTCCCCCTCTGTGAAGACGTCCCACTTCTCGTCCATGTCGCCCGCCGCATAGCCGCGCTCGATCCGCTCCCAGTCCTTGTTGGACCAGATGCGCTGAGGCAGTTCCAGCATCGGCCGAGGATCCGATATCGGCTCGACACGACACATGGACCGAGTTACACGCTCGTCAGCAGGCATGGAGCGATCTTATGGACAAAGCCGAGCGCGACAGCAAACCCCTCGTCACCGTCATTGTGAAACGAGCTGTAAGCCACCAACGCCTACCGCGTCGACAGGGGGAGCCGTGACGTCCTGGACCTCACGCGGAGAGTTCGGTAGGTGAGAGCTGCGACGGGTCCGCGGCTGCGGGTGCCGGTGCCGGTGGCGGCCTGGCGGTGGGCGGCCGGTACGGGCTTGGTCCCGCCGGCCGAGGCGGGCCGGGGGTTGTGGTCGCGGGCGGTGGTGGAGGCCGCCGACCCCGAGGCGGTGCGCGCGGCGCTACGGGGTCCGGTTGGTGCGGGGGTGGCGGCGGCGGAGGCCCCGATGGATGACGTCCTGGGCGCCTTCCGGCCCGGCCGCTCCGGCCGGGCGGACTCTTGGAACAGGGGACGACGAGGGAGGCCCCGGGATGACCCTGTACCCGCCGGTGGAGCCGATGCTGGCGCAGGCCGCCGAGGTGATGCCGCCGGTGCGTCCGCTCGGTTCGGGGGTGGCGTATGAGCAGAAGTTCGACGGGTACCGGGCGCTGGTGTTCACTGTGGCCGGGCCGGGTGGGCGGGTGCTGCTCCAGACCCGCCGCGGGGCCCTGATCCAGGGCGCGTTCCCCGATCTCATCGCGGCGGCCGAGGCGCAGCTCCCCGCCGGCCTGGTCCTCGATGGCGAACTCCTGGTGCGGGACAGAGAGGCAGGCGCCCTGTCGTTCGAGGGGCTGCAGCGCCGGGCCGCCGCCCGTACCCGCAGCGCTCCCGGCCTGGCCGCGAAGCTGCCGGCCTTCTTCGTGGCGTTCGACGTCTTGCAGACCGACGGCCAAGAACTGCTGCACCTGCCGTATGTGCAACGCCGCGCCCGCCTGGAAGCCCTGTTCGCCGGCTACGCCCTGACGGCCCCATGGACCCTGTGCCCGATGACCACCGACCCGGCCAAAGCCCGTGAATGGCTGGAGTCGTGGACCGACGTGTCCGGCGTCGAAGGCCTTGTGGTCAAGCCCCAGACCAGCCGCTACATGCCAGGCCACAGGGGGCCGTGGACCAAGGTCAGACGACGCGACGCCACCGAGGCGGTCATCGGCGCCGTCACCGGCACTCTCACCCGCCCGCAGCTCCTCGTCCTGGGCCGCTACGACCCGGACGGCCGGCTGCGCGTGGTCGGACGCACCGTCCCGCTGCGCACGCAGGCGGCCCACCTGGTCGCCGAGCACCTGACGGCCGCCACCCCCGGACACCCCTGGAAGGGCGTCACGTTCGCCGCGGCCTGGGGGTCCCGTGACGTCCTGGACGTGCGCCTGGTCCGCCCCGACCTGGTGGCCGAGATCAGCGCCGACCGCTCGACCGACCGGGGCGGAGTCTGGCGCCACCCGGTGCGCTTCAAACGGCTGCGCCTAGACGTGGGCGTGGAGGATGTCCCGGTGTTCGGGCAGGGCCCGGGCGCCGCGGCCTACTGACCGGATTCCGGGGAAGCCTTGGTGTCACGCCCAGAACCGGCAGTCGCCGGACACGGCCGTAGCCTCCTGGCTGCTGGCAGCGACGGTGGGGCTGTTCTTGTGGCTTAGGTGTGGATGCGGCTGTTGGTGCCGTCGTGGTGGTCGGCTGTTTCGTCGTCGAACCAGTAGTCGCCGGCGGCGAGGTAGCGGAAGGCGTGGCTGCTGTTCGCGGGCAGGGAGACGTGCGCGGCGCGGGTGCCGTCGCCTCGGGGTTCGAGGGGGTGGGCGGCGGGGTTCCAGTGGTTGAAGTCCCCGACCACACTGACCGGCCCCTCGGGGGTGTTTTCGGGCAGCACGAAGGTGACCTGGGTCTTGCCCTTGAGCCGCTTGCGTTCCAGCACAGGTGATCTCCGTTGTAGAGGGTCGGGGCCTGTGCATCCTCGCCTGCGCCCGCGTGGGCGGCGGTTCGCCGGTCGGCGTGCCGTGCGCAGGTCACCCGACTGGAAGCCGCGGACGGAAAAGGGAGAGGGCGCGCGGGGACGGGCCGGGATGCCTGGTGTCCGTGGCGGGGCCCTGCCGGGGTGGCTTCATCCGGCCGGGGCCCCGCCGTGCGTGGACCTCTCGTCGCCCTGTCACCGTGCCACGGCCGGCCGTGGGCCGCATGGTGTGCGGGTCCGTGTGGGGGACCCATGGCTGGGTGGCGACCTGGTCAGTTGTCGGTGATCGGGAAGAGCGCGTCGGCGCCGGTCGTCTCCAGCAGGCGCCGGAACTGGGGCTGCGGGTTGCGCAGGCTGATGCGCCAGCCGTGGACTGCTGCGGTCAGCCGCGCGTGGAGGAGGGCATTGAGGCCGGAGGAGTCGCAGAACGACAGGCCGGACAGGTCGACGACGATCTCGTCCGGGCCGCCCGGCTGGGTGATCGCCGCGTGCAGGGCGTCGCGCAGCATCGGCGCCCGCTCGATGTCCATCTCGCCACCCACGTGTACGACACGGCGCTGATCGTCACCATTCACCCGCACGCCCTGCTCACCCCTCTCAAGATTTTCTCCGCCGCCATGATGAGGCAGGCCGGGGCATGGAGGGGCGTGAACAGGACGGGACCGGCCTGTGATGCCGCTTCCCTCGGTGGAGCCCATACCGACCCAGCCAGCCGGGGCGATCCCGCCCGCGCACCTGCTCGCCGCCGAGGACCCTTTGAGTGGAAGTTGCGGACAGAACTGATGGTTGTCCGTTGTCCGGGCAGGCCATCCGGGATCGGATCGGCCAGTAGCGACAACTGGCCACCCCGTAGAACTCCTTGGTGAACGGGGAGCCGGCCAGTCGCCGAAGCCCGCACGCCGGACGGCGAGCCGTACCGGCGTGCGGACGAAGGCCTGGTGAAGGTCACGGCCGGGACGGCACGGCATGCGGTGGTCAAGGCCCTTCGGATGGCGGTAGTGCTGGCTAGTACGTTTTCGCGCCGGGTATTCCCCTGCTGGCCTGTTTGGTGCTGGCGGCGAGGGTGGTGGGGCAGAGGATGCCGGGGCCGTAGCGGGCGCGGGCGCGGTCGGTGACCGCTTCGATGGCCAGGGCGCGGTCGTCGTTGGGTTCGAGGGTGATCCCGCCTCCGGCTGAGCGAAGTCCGGCTCCCGGGCAGTCCTGCCGCGTCCGGGCACGCAACGACGCACGCAGACCGAGCGCCGTCTGATCTCGTCACTCGGGGCGGCGGTTCCATCCAGGGCCCTCGCCACGTCGTGCCCGGCAGGCCGTGGCTCCTGCCTTGTCGCCCTGACTGGCGGTCGCTCTATCCGACGCGCGTCTCGCCGCCCGGGGGAATAGCGTGGAGTCGAGGGGTAGATGCCATGCGATGCAGTTCATGCGGGTATGAGAACCTCCCCGGCGCCGTCTACTGCGAGCGGTGTCAGGGGCCCTTAACGCGACCGTGCGCAACGTGCGGCGAGCCAGTGCCGGCCGGGTCTCAGAACTGCCCGGCTTGCGGCGCGGCGGTCGGACCGCCACCGACACCGCAGGCCACGCCCCCACCTCCGCGGGACCCACCGCACGGCCCCAGCCGCCCTGCCCCGCCCGACAACGGTGGCTCTTCGTCGTTGAACGGCACCGGTATACCCGAACGGGATACTCCTGCGGAACACCGCCAAACCCAGCCTCCTGGTGGCCCTCCGCACTGGAGCGCCGCCGGAGTGCAGGAGCCACAACCAAAGAAGGATGCACGTGGGGAGTACACCGGTGAGGTGAACGGCTTCCGTACGCAGTCCGAGCAGTGGGGTCAGGGAGGGAGCGAAGAGGTCTGGCACTTTCGCCTCAAGCGCCACGACGCGGACGGAAACACGCTCCAGCCGATCCCAGTCGAGATGCGGGCGCTCTCCTTCTCCGGCTCGGTGAGCAACGGCGACCAGGTGCGGATTTCAGGCCGTTGGCGCGATGGGACTTTGCGTGCTGATGAGCTCTGGAACCTGACCACCAACGCTCGCGTGCACAACAAGGCCTACCGAGGCCAGCTGATTGCAGCCAAGGTGATCATGATTCTCATTGCGCTGGGGATCCTGATAGCAATCGTGAGCTTCGTGATCGCTGGCCATTCCGATTACGGACCGCCCCCGGACTGGCCGCCGGAGCCCACGCCCCCGGACTGGTGGACGCCCACGCCCTAACACGAGTGGATGTGGTGTTGCGATGCACGGCGATCCGGTCAGCACCGACGCGGTCGACTATCTCCAGCGCCTCGCCATAACCCCTTCGTTGCCAGGCAGCGGCAATGGGGTTCCGATGGCTGCCCGGCGCGCTGTTCGGGTGACCCGGATCGGGCAGCCGGTGCAGGCTCCCACGCCTCAGGCTATTCCGGGAAGCGGTGGTGGCGGGCGAGACGAGGAGACGAGATTCGAGCCGCCCACGCTGCCGCTTCTTGTAGGGCTCGCCGGTGCGGGCACGCCGATCGCGTTCCTGCTCGACGGCACCCGGCAAGGCGTCTCAGTGCGCTTGGGTACCTGGGCAGGCGCCCACGATGACGACACGACTCTGGACGCCCAACAGGCGATGCTCCTGGCCGTGCTCGGCGGCTGCTACCCGGCAGTGGACGTATCGGCCGCCAGCGTGGCCACGCCATCCCTGGCGTGCGGTGCGATCGCTCTGGGGGTGCCTGGGGCGCCAGCTGTCGATCCTCGTGACGGGGGATTGCCGATGGACCGGCTGCTGAGGTCGGTAAGCGGACATACATGGGCAGCGCTCGTACTCGCGCAGCCCGTGGGCGTGGACGAGCTCAGTGCCGACCGCAACCGCGTTCTCAACGAGATGCGGATGGTCTCCGGCGCGGTGGAGGCCGCCGGTGTGAGCAGTCCCCTGGCCGAGCACTACCTGCGGTTGCTCAAGTCGCGGCTGCAGGCACTTGCCGATGCCCAGGCACGCGGCGGATGGCGTACGGGCGTCTATCTGTTCGGGGAGCACTCCGGTGACTTGAGGGCGCTCACCGGTGCCTGGAGGGCGGTGTTCTCGGGCGCCACCTCGGTCCCCGAACCGGTACGAACCATCGAGCACCCTGCCGTCGTGGAACTAGGAGTCAACTGGGTGCTTCCCGATGACCCCGAGCGCCCGGGCCCCAACGCCTACCGTCACCCCTTCGCAGCTCAGACTCTGCTGAGCTCGGCGCAGCTCGCGGCATACGTGCACTTGCCCAACGTGGAAACCCTGGGCTTCTCGATCACTCCCGTACCAAGGTTCGACATCGTTGCGCCGACCGTCAACGCCCAAGAACCGCACCTGCTCGTCGGACAGGTCCTGGACAATCACCGGGCCACCCCAGGCAGCTATCAAGTACCCCTCCGATCGCTGACCCGTCACGTCTTCATTCCCGGGACGACCGGCTCGGGAAAGACGAACACGATCATGGGGCTCCTGCTCGAGGCCAGCGCTCACCGTGTTCCGTTCATGGTCATCGAGCCCGCCAAGGCCGAGTACCGGTCGATGCTCGCCCACCCCGTGCTCGGGCCGCACGTACAGATCTTCACCGCGGGCAAGGCAACCGTTGGCCCGTTCGTACTGAACCCCTTCGAGGTGCCGGCGGGCACAACCGTCAGTGAGCACCTCGATCTGCTGCGGGCGGTGTTCACCGCGTCCTTCGGCATGTGGGCGCCCCTGCCGCAGATCCTGGAACACTGCCTGCACGAGGTGTACGTCGACCGAGGCTGGGACCTGCGGACCAACACCAACAGCCGGCTGGACGCAGAGGCGGAGCTGTCGGACGCGTTCCCGACTCTCTCCGATCTAATATCCAAGGTCAGCGAGGTCATTCCCACACTCGGCTACGAGGATCGCATCGCAGGCGACATGCGGGCCGCCCTGGTCACCCGGCTGGAGTCCCTGCGCAGGGGTGCCAAGGGAGCGATGCTCGATGTCTCCCGCTCCCTGCCCACCGCCGTCCTCTTCGAACGCCCCACCGTGGTGGAGCTCGAAGCCCTCGGCGACGAGGGCGACAAGGCATTCTTCACCGGCCTGCTACTGATCCGCCTGGCCGAGTACCGCCGCACCCAAGGCCAACGCCGGGAGCTCGTGCACCTGCTGGTTGTGGAGGAGGCCCACCGCCTGCTGGCGAACGTGCCTGCCCAAACGTCCGAGGAGTCCGCCAATCCCCGCGGGCAGGCAGTGGAGACCTTCTCCAACCTGCTGTCGGAGATCCGCGCCTACGGCCAAGGAGTCGTCATCGCCGACCAAGTCCCCGTCCGTCTCGCCCCCGACGTCATCAAGAACACCAACCTGAAGATCGCACACCGCATCATCTCCGCAGACGACCGCACGGTCCTGGCCGGCGCCATGGCCATGGACGAACAGCAGGCAAAGGCACTCACCACCTTGGGCGTCGGTGAAGCCGCCGTGTTCAGCGGCGGTGACGACGCCCCCCTCCTCGTCCGGGTACCAGCCGTAAAGGACCCCCTCGCCCCCCACCCACCGCCGGACGAGGACGTCCGGGCCCACATGGACAACTGGAGGCAGGCCGGCTCCTTCGCCGATCTCTTCCGAGCCCGCACGTTCTGTACCCAAACCTGCATTTCGACGGAGGCGTGCGCGGCAGCCAGGGCACTCGCCGACGACGAATACGTACAACGCACCTTGTCGCGCATCATCACTTCGACAATCGACGAGCCCGAAGCACTGGCCCGCCTGTGGGAAGACCTCACCACGACCGTCGGCTCCAGACGCCCTCCCACCGTCCCCCTGGACGAACTCATGCGCGCCTACGCCGGACACGGAACCGCCTGGCTTGCGACCCGGCGAGGAGCACAGCGATCCTGGACGTACACCGACACCGAGGAATACCGCGACCGGATGCGGGCCCTGATGCTCGACCGGCTGAATACCGGGGGGCTGAATGCACCCGCCCTGACCGCCGCGTTCAGGGCGACCGTCGACCGCCTCCACGCCAGACAGTTCGAGCCGTACCCGGCCTGTCACCTGGTATGTACCCAGGACCCTCCGCTGTGCCTCTACCGATCCGCCGTAGCCGATTTGGTCGCCAGCCGCCGCTACCACCCCCTGTGGCGCGAAGCAGACCAGAGCGACGGGGCTACTGAAGACATGCGGCGCGTCAGGACCTGGCAGGTCTGCCAGGACGCAGCGTACGAACTCATGGAATTCCCAACCGAAGACGCGCCTGAGGAAGCCCGGAAGAAGCTAGACACCGCCGCCCGGCGGGTCTGCCTCTGCTTCGAACAGCAAATGCTCGCCGACGACCGCCGCAAGGTACCCCGCACCACCCGCCGCATCCTGGCACGCGTCATGAAGGAAGCAGGATACTGATGCGAAGAACAGTCGAGAACTTTACTCTGAACAGGATCGGGTCTCAGCCGAGACCAGCAAAAGCGCCACGAACGAAGCGCTGGCAGAACGCGCCCCAGCGGGCCGATTGGCCCACCCACTGAAGGGGGTGCAAGCTCAGCGGACTGCGGCACCGGCCTTGCGAACTGAGATCCGGACAAGCCGCGGCCCGACGAAGGAGGTAGCCGGCGGATAGGCGCCGACGAGTATCTTCCCGATCGATTCAACCCGAACTTCGGTAGCTTTTCCCCTGACACCCCTCAAAAAAGGCAGGGCATCAGGTCCGGACGGCGCGGTGCCGGAAGTCTACCCTGATCAATTCAATGCTCACGTTGGGCCTAAATCAGGGAAAATTTCAAATTTCCGCGCACCTAATTCGAGCGCCAAAGTATTCAGAGAACTGCGGCAATGCGTCACGCGCGAAACGTCACGCTATAGCCTGCGCGTCCAGGAAGGCGGGTCTGTTATGGCTCGCGGCGGCGATGCTCCCCCCAAGGATGCCACCGAGAAGGCCACGCAAGATGCCCTAGATTCAATCGACCCCACCAGGCCGGCCAGGATGGACTTTTCCAGCGGGCATTCCGGCGGCACCCCGGATTCCGGCACCCATCTGCCGGATATGAGCTCGCCGGGCTCAGGATCCAGTGATGGTGCCGCCGAGCTCACAGCGGGTCTTGATCTCTCATACCGTGAGCCGTCCGACACGACTGGCGACCATTCCGAAGGGGTGCACCTGCAGGGCGCTGAGGCCCGCCCCGAGCTCCCTGGACGATCTCAAGAAAATGCCGATCCAATCCAAGGCAGTTCTCTGAATCGTCCGGAGACGGGGTGGGGTGGCGAGCTGCTCAGGACACCTGATACGCATCAAGGAGAACTCCCTTCTAATCTGCTGGAACCGGAGTCGCTCGCTCTCTCTTATTCGTCTCAAACGCTCTCCTCAATTACAAAGTCCCTCCGCATCTGATCTGGGGCCTTTACCATGTCCGAGGGAAACACCGAACGCTCGACCACTACGGAGCAGTCGCAACAGCCGTCCGATGCCTCCTCCCGCTCCGAGCGGCCCGAGCTGGCCGGATCCACCTCTGATACGAAGCCGGACGCGGCGGACCGCACACCAACGGAAAGCAACTCAGGAAGCGGAGCCCACCAAGGCGAACGCCCGGAACTCGGAGGCAACCGGCCCGACGTACCGGAGCCGGCTGAGCGCGCCGGCGACTCGAGTGGACAGTCGCCGGAGACGGGCAACGACCACCCGCCATCGCCCGACACTCAGCACCTCGGGCCTGATTCACGAGGCATCGATCCCGGCTTCGAGCGAGCCTCCGAAGGCTTCGGCGCGGCTGGGAACATCGATCCCGGCTTCGAGCGAGCCTCCGAAGGCTTCGGCGCGGCTGGGAACATCGACCCCGGATTCGAGCGAGCCTCCGAAGGCTTCGGCGCGGCTGGGAACATCGACCCCGGATTCGAGCGAGCCTCCGAAGGCTTCGGCGCGGCTGGGAACATCGA
>NZ_JBEXPT010000006.1:57850-127406 GCF_040612195.1 Streptomyces sp. NPDC006450
CCCCGGATTCGATGTCACGACCCCTGGTGTGGGAGACATAAACGCCGGAATCGAAACTCTCAAAGAATCCGGCTCAGCCAAGAATATGGACCCCGGAATCGAAGCCCCAGGCTTCGGCTCAGTCGCGAACATCGACCTCGGGATCAAAGCCCCCGAACAGAACTTCGGCACGGTCGCGAAACCGGAAGGCGGAGGAGATAAGAATAGTAAGCCCTCAATCAGCAAGGATCAAAAGCAGTGGGAAAGTGGCATCGGCACGATTGACGTTCACGATGATGTCACGAAAATAGATAGCCATAACAGACGGGCGGAGGGCACCGTCGACTCCAGTGCATTCAGAAGGGGCGACGGAAAGACGGAAATCGACACTACCGCCAGGGATGCCACCGGCAACATTACCGAAACTTCCAAGTCCGTGGTAGGAACGGAGGAAGGGGTAACGAGGACCCATACCGATAAGTCTGATGGCAGTGGAAAGAAGACGGGCAGCTCCGACTCTGCGTCGGTAGCGACGCCTGACGGAAAGACACACACCTTCACTGACCGCTTCGATGCCAGTGGCCATAAGACGGGTAGTTCTGAATCGACGTCACATACAGACAATAAGGGGGTGACGCATACGCATACCGTAAACCGTGACGCCAATAACCATAAGACCGGAACTTCCGACTCGACATCGCGGACGGACAGTAATGGCGTTACTCACACCAACGTAATCACCAAGGATGCACATGGGCACCCAACCGGAAGGGAATCACATTCAAGCGACGTGAATTCTTACACCCGTTCTTGACATCTGCGCCCCAGCTGCGATCTCTTGTTTTCATGGCAGACAGAGACCTGTACATCCCCTACAGCAGACCGGCACTCTGCTGGGAGACATCACTGCAATCCGCTGGCCCTCGCTGTGCGGCGACCTGACTACCGCGGTGTGATGCGAGGGGCAGTCACACGGCAAGACGGCAACTAGACGTCTGCAAGGACGGAGTGCTCCGTGGCTGCGATCGCGTTATGGCAGATTTTGAGCATCGAATTTGTCTGTCCAGCCACCTACCGTGCTCAACCATAGACGTGACTGACACGCCGCCACTGACACCCGCTCCGCCTGTGCCCCGGCAGGGCTGATGCGTTTCGAGTGCCGGTGGCTTACACCTCTCACCGACCCGTCTCCGCCTGCGCCTGCGCTGTGCATCGAAGGTGTCCGTCCGTGCCACCTATCGTGCACGGTCACACTGGGTAGGCGCTGTGAGCTGGGATGACGAGGGGGGCCTGAAGGAGGTGGCGCTCGTGGCTCGTCCCGTCTGGGCCGGAAATCTGTCTTTCGGGCTGGTCAGCCTGCCGGTAGGGCTCTTCACTGCTACCGACAGCCACACCATCCACTTCCATCAGCTCCAGCGCGGCACCTCCGACCGCATCCGCAACCGCCGCGTGAACGAGCGGACCGGTGACGAGGTACAGCTGGAGGACATCGTCAAGGGCTACGACACCGGCGGCGAGTACGTCCTGGTCGAGCCGAAGGAACTGGACGACATCGCCCCGGGCCGCTCCCGCTCACTGGAGATCTCCGGGTTCGTGGACCTCGCCGAGGTGGATCCGATCTTCTTCGACAAGACGTACTACCTCGGGCCGCGCGGCGCCGAGTACAAGAAGGTCTACAGCCTCCTGGAACAGGCCCTCGCCAAGACCGGCAAGGCGGGCATTGCCACGTTCGTCATGCGCCAGCACGAGTACCTGGTGGCCCTCAAGGCCGAGAACGGCCTCCTCACCCTCCACACACTTCACTGGGCCGATGAGCTCCGCGACCCGAAGAAGGAGATCGACAACCTCCCCGGCAAGGCGAAGGCCTCGGAGAAGGAGCTGAAGATGGCCGAGCAGCTCATCGATGCCCTGAGCATGAAGTGGGACCCCGCGCAGTTCCACGACGCCTTCCAGGAGAAGGTCGCCGCACTCATCGAGGCCAAGAAGGCAGGTGACACGGTGGAGAAGGCCGAAGCCCCGGCCGAGCCGACTGCGGTGGTCGACCTCATGGAGGCCCTGCGTGCCAGCGTCGAGCGGGCCGACAGCCCGAAGGCCACCGGCGGGAAGGCGACCGCTTCCGGCAAGACCGCCACGAAGAAGCCGGAACCCAAGAAGCGCGTGCGCTCCGCACCGAAGGAAGACCTGAGCGCCATGTCGAAGGCCGACCTGTACAAGAAGGCCGCCGCCACCGACGTCCCAGGCCGCTCACACATGACCCGAGACGACCTGCTAAAGGCACTCGCCCCAACCCCACGCTGATGGCACAGCACCTGTCCTGACGGAGGCCCGCGCCTGCTGGTGGGATGCCCCGGCGTCCCTCCGGGCGATGTTGCAGGCCGTGCGTGGTGCCCGGCAGGCCGGGCTGCCGCCAGGAGGTCATGCTGGGTGAGTTGGTGCGAGTGGCGGTGAGGAGGCCATCCCGAGTGGTTCTGACCCCGCCTCTCGCGCCGATGCTCGCGCAGGCCGCCGAACAGATGTCCCTCCCCCCAAAGCCCGGGACCCTGGCGTACGAGCAGAAGTTCGACGGACACCGGCTCCTAGTCTTCACCCCGACCAGGCCGGGAAGACGGGTGCAGTTGCAGACCCGGCGCGGAGCCCTGGTAGAGGAAGCGTTCCCCGACCTCGTGGCAGCGGCCGCGCAACTCCCCGGCGGCCTGGTCCTTGATGGGGAAGTCCTCGCCTGGGACGTGGAAGCCGGAGCCCTCTCGTTCGAGGGGCTGCAGCGCCGTGCTGCCGCACGCGCCCGCGGGGCTCCCGCCCTGGCCGCCCGCCTGCCTGCCTTCTACGTCGCCTTCGACCTGCTGCAGCAGGAGGGTGAAGAGCTGCTCGCTCTCCCGTACAGGGAGAGGAGGCGCCGCCTGGAGGTGTTGTTCGCCGCATGCGCCCTGACCTCGCCCTGGACGCTCTGCCCGATGACCACGGACGTTGCCGTCGCCGAGGACTGGTTCGAGTCGTGGACCGACGCAGCAGGCCTGGAAGGCCTCGTCGTGAAGAACATGTCCCAGCCCTACCGGCCGGCCACCAGAGGCTGGACCAAGATCCGAAGGCGGGACAGCACAGAGGCGATCATCGGCGCGGTCACCGGGACCCTGACCCGCCCGCAGCTCCTCGTCCTCGGCCGCTACGACCACGAAGGCCGGCTGCGCACGGTCGGCCGCACCGTTGCACTGCGCCCCGAGCAGGCCCGACAACTCGCCGAGCACCTGTCCGCCGCGCCCCCCGGACACCCGTGGGAGGGCATCCGGTTCGCGGCCGCATGGGGCAGCAAGGACGTCCTGGACGCGGTCCTGGTCCGTCCGGACCTGGTGGCCGAGATCAGCGCGGACCGGGCAGTGGACCGAGGCGGCGTCTACCGCCACCCGCTGCGCTTTGTGCGGCTGCGCCTGGACGTGACCGCAGTCGACGTCCAGCCCTTCGGCCAGGGGCCTACCGGCCCGGCCAGCTGACCGGCTGGCGGGCTATCGGTAGGTGCCGTGACAGAGCTGGCTGATCGTCGGACTCGTGACCCCGTGCGAGGAACGGCAGAGTTCGGCCATGGAGACGTGACCGGGCACGGGAGCCGCAGTCGCGCGCGAGCGCTGGGGTGCCACCGGCTTCGACGGCCCCGCTCGGTGCGGCTTGGCCTTCAGCTTCGTCGCCTGGCGTTGCGGGGTGGACCGCTTCGCCTTCACCGGCAGCCGATCCGGCCGCTGCCGCACCGTCCGCGTCCGCTCCTTCGGACCCGATGATCTGTCCGTCTTCGCCGTGCGGGGTGCCTGGCGCGGTGCCGAGGCCGGCGTGCCGTTCTCGGGCTCGGCCACCACAACGGGAGCGGGTGGCTGGCTGACGGGCAGCGGCGTCAGCGGCAGCGCCTCATCAGTCACCCGCCCGGACGCGGGGGCAGGAACCGAGACCGCCGGCCGGGCCCGCGGGGGCTTGTCGTCGGCGGGGGCGACGGAGACGCATCCAGCCGTGGCCAGGAGTACAGCGAGGAGCAGGGGCAAAGTCCGGCGGTTCACATGATCACTGTCGCGCACACCCGACACGGGCACGGCCGACGGCACGCCAGGCCCTCGCCCGGACCTGCTGCTCACGACGTACACCCAACACGTCGTCGACGACCGCGAACCGTCTGCCCGCTCAGGCGGTTTCCCGGGTGGGCAGAGCGATGACGGCGGCGGCCGAGGCCCGGTCGAGAGCGGTGGTGAAGGTCTTCGCGACGATCGCGGCCTCCTTGCTCATGGCCTCGATCTCCGCGACGGCCAAAGCGTCGGCCGCGGTGCGGGCGAGGAGGTCGAGCGCTTCGTCGTTGCCTTCGACCAAGCGCTGGATCTGCTGGAGTTCCTGGTAGCGCCGGTCGGCCTCGCCAACCTGCACGGCGTACTCCTCCAGAGCCGCGATGCGCTGCTCGACGCCGTCCCGGCTGACGCGCAGAGCCTGGCGGCGGGCGGACTGCAGGGCGATGACCTCTGCGCTGGAGCTGTCCGCCTCCGTGCTGGCGGAGAGCCGGCTGTGCTCGCGCAGAGCGCTCGCGATCTCCCACACCTGCACCGGGAGGACGACCTCGTTGCGCTGGCGGTCGATCAGGTCGAGCCGGTGGACCTGCGAGGCGAGGACCGTGCTCTGGGCCCGCTGTGCGCGGGCGAGGAGCGCCCGGGTACCTTCGGTGAGGTCCCGCTCCTGAACGTAGTGCTCGGCTGCGGCGTCCAGGGCCCGGAGCTTGCGGCTGTACAGGACGCACTGGAAGGCCCGTACGCCGGCGAACAGTACGGCGGCGGCCCCGGCGTACGGCCACAGGCCTGCGAGCCAGTGAAGGGTCGCGGCAGTCTTCGCCGTTCCGGCGAAGACGGTGCCGGGGACCGGCACCACGTCAGACGGTGCGGTCACGAACCACACCGGCACCATCGCGGCGAGCCCGAGGCTGCCCTTGAGGAGGATGGGACCCGCCGCCGCCAGAGGATGAACTGCCGGTCCGGCGGCGAGGATCGCGTTGCGGTTGCCCAGCAGGGTTCGGATGGGGCCGGGCGCCTCCGGATTGACGACGGGGGCGACCGGAGTGGGGGTGTCGGGCACGGGCTCTCTTCTGCGTTAACGGACACGGCCACCCTGGAGCGAAGCCCACCAGCACCGCAGCGCGGCTGGCGCCGCGCACGGGGTGTCGTCACCCGTGCGCGTGACCGTGGCCCACACGGCAGAGGGACGGCTTCCCGTAGCGGGAAGCTGTCCCTCTGCCGTCACGTGCCCGTGGACAGGAGGTCTATCGGGTGGAGCGGTGGGTGGTTCCGTTGTGTTCGCCGGTGCCCGGGTCGGGGGCGGTGACGGTCAGGGTGACCTTGTACTCGGAGGTGTCCTCGCGGGGGCCGTCGGTGCGTGCCCAGGCGAGGGAGTGGATCTCCAGGCTGGGGGCTCGGCGGGCGACGGCGGCGGCGGCGCCGGTGCAGACGATGGCGGCGAACGCGGAGACCTCGATGTCGGCGGCGTCCGAGTTCTCGCCGAGCGCGAGGGTGCCGACCGCGGTGGTGGCCGCGTGGAGGGTACGGACAAGGTCCCTGCCGAACGACGGCCCACCGAGCGACTGCGGCTGCAGCGCCGTCTCGGAGGAAGGGGCGGTGGGGGCGGGGAGGGTGTGTGCGGTGTCGGTCATGCCCGGACCGTACGGCCACGCCACGCGGAGGTGGGCACGCAGTGTGCGTGCGTCGTTGTCACAGTAAGAGGCCCCCGGACGCTGCTGGTGAGGGCAGCATCCGCGGGCCTGGAGACGGCAGGGAGGGCGGAGCCCTTCACTCGGCGAAGGCGTGCTCGATCGTCTGCGCCTCGGCGAGGTGCCGCGTGTCGACGGCCAGGAGCGCGGCCTTCAGCCGGGCGGGGTCGATGAGGTGTTCCACCTCGGCTTCGGTGTCATGGGGGCCGCTGAGCCAGGCGGCGGGGTAGGTGCCGTACCGGCCGGCCGGGACCAGGAGGTCGGTGCCCTGGCCCAGGACCCGTACACCTTGGACGCCGTCGAGGACGGCCCCGGTGCCGCAGGGGATGTAGACGATGAGTTCGTGACGGGCATGGTCGGCGATCACGGTGTACCCGCCGTCGGGATCCAGCGGGAGGGCGTCGAGGGCTTCGAGCCCGCGCTGCAGGGGCGCGATGACGACAGCGTCCCAGGACCATCCGCACGCAGCCCACGAAGAGCTGCCGTTGCGCAGGGCGTCGAGGACTTCGGGGGCGGGGGTGAGGAGGGCGGCCCATGTCCGGTCGCCGTTGGAGGAGTTGGCCATGGACGGACCGTAAAGGGAGTACAACCGTATGTAGGCACGCAGTGTGCGTGCCACATTCCCCCGGCCGGGAGCCGCGCTCATGGACAGCCGACGCATCGGAGCCAACGTCGCCTGCTGGCGAGGTCGGCGCCGCCTCACCCAGACCCAGTTCGGCGCGCTGATGGGCAAGAGCAAACGCTGGGTCCAAGACCTCGAAGCCGGATCCCGCCAGGCCGACCCCCGCCTGTCCGTCCTGGAAGCCGCCGCCCGCGTCCTGGCCATCCCGCTCGCCGTCCTCCTCGCCGACAGCGTCGACGACCCCGGCGACCAAGCGGACGACATGGAAGCGATCCGGGACGTCCTCAACCGCCACGACATCGTCACCGGCACCGCCCCCGACGCGGACCCGCTCGACGTCGAGACCCTGCGCCGCTCCGTCCACCACGCCTGGCGCCTCTTCCAGTCCTCCGCCGCCTTCGGCAGCCTCGGCGGCCGCATGCCCGCCCTGCTCACTGATGCGACCCAGGCCGCTGCCCTCCATCAGGGCGACGACCAGCTCGCCGCCTACCGGGCCCTGTCGATGTCCCTCCAGCTCACCGAAGCCCTCGCCATCAAGGCCGGAGCCCCCGACGTCGCCGCCCTCGCCGGCCACCGCGCGGTCCTGGCCGCCGAACGCTCCGGCGACCCCGTCATCCAAGCCAGCGCTGCCCGCCACCTCGCCGACGCCCTGACCGCCGACGGACAACCCCACGCAGCAGCCGCCTTTGCCCAGGCCGCCGCGGCACGCCTCGCCGACGACCTCACCCCGCGCGGCCCGGCGGGCCTGTCCACCCTCGGCATGCTCTACCTCAAAGCAGCCATCGCCCAGGCCACCGCCGCCACCCTCACCGACCGCCGCGCACCCGCCGCCGCCCGCGCGGTCCCCGATCTCCTCGACCAGGCCGACGAGCACGCGGCCCAGCTCCCGCCCGACGCCGACGGCAACGCGTTGTTCACCGCGTTCAGCAGTGCCAACGTCGCGCTCTACCGCGTCGCCACCCACGTCAAGCTGTACGAGGGCGCCGCCGGAGCCGCCGTCGCGCAGGCCATCACCAGCGACGAGCGTGCCGCGCTGCCGCGCGAGCGCCGCGCCCACCTCCTGACCGATCTCGCCCACGCCTACACCCAGGCCGGACAGCGGGAGAAGGCCGTCGACGCCCTCCTGGACGCGGAACGCGAAGCTCCCGAGGAAGTCCTCGGCCGCCCCCGCACCCACCAACTCGTCCAAGACCTTCGTCTCCTGGGCGCCGGATCTTCCGAGGGGCGCTTGCGCGCGCTCGCCGAGCGCTGTGGACTACCCGCGTGACCAAGACCCTGTACGTCATCTCGTGCGCCGCGCCGCCGGCCCGCCACGTCACCACCGGCATCAAGGCCGCCCAGGCCCGCGGGTGGGACGTCGCGCTCGTTCTGACCCCCGCCGCCCACCGCTGGTCCGTCGAAGAAGCCGCAGGCGAGCGCGAACTCGACGCCTGGTGGGAGCTGACCGGACACCCGGTGCGCCACGCCTACAAACTACCCTCCCAGAGCGACGTCCTGCCCGACCCCGACGCGCTCCTCGTCGCACCGGTCACGCTGAACACGACGACGAAGTGGGCCGCCGGCCACGCCGACACCCTCGCCCTCGGCCTCATCACCGAAGCCCTCGGCATGCCCGACCGGCACGTCGTCGCCCTCCCCTACATCAACGCCGCCCAAGCCCAGCACCCCGCCCTCGCCCCCGCCATCGCCACTTTGCGCCGTGCGGGAGTCCACTACCTTCTCGATGATGGCACCGGTCCCGGCCTTTGCCCCCATCAGCCCAAGCACGGCAATGTCGACGCTTACCCCTGGGCTCTCGCCCTCGACACCCTCGACAAGGTCTGCATCTGACCGCGTTGCCGGAGCAGGGAATGGGAAGGTGCACCATCTGGCTCCGGACCGCTGGGTTGCATGGTGGTGGTGCCATTGCAAGGGTGTGGGGCAGGCCTTGAGACTGCACCTTCATGGACCTCATGAACCTGACGCCCGTACAGGCGACGCTGATCGCCACGGTGGTGACGACGATGGTGACGACCTCGACCGTGGCCGGTACCCATCTGCTGACCCGCACCCGTGAGCGCCGCCACCTGATCTGGAACCGGCGCATGGACGCTTACGGGGCAGCGGTCCAGTCCAGCGTCGACCTCGCGCGGATGCGCCGGGACACAGTCGAGCGTGTCAACCGCGAGTCATACGGCGACACAGTCCCTGACCTGACGGCATTGGGGCTGGTCGGGGCCCAAGTGGAGATGTTCGGATCACCGCAGGTCGCGGACCTCTGGAACGAGTTCTACGCCGCTGTCGCCTCATGGAAATCCGACCTGGATCGTGTCGAAGGTCGAATGCAGGTGACCTACGGAGGCTACTTCAGCATCGGAGAGGACTACATCGACGGAGGGAGCCTCCCTTCGGTGCCCCTGCCACCGACTGCAGAACAAGTGCAGGCAGACAACCGGGAAAGGTTCTACGAGGCAGAAGACCACATGAAGGCCGTCGACGCACGCCTCATCAAGGCGATCAAACGCGAGGCCAGATTCCAGCGGCCCAGATAACGGCACGCCCTCAAAGACCCCGCTACCTGCGAGGTGAGAGCGGTGGAGGCGGAGTGCGGCGGCCGTGCAGGTCCCCTAGCCGCGCCCCGCTGACAGGGCGAGCCCGCCCTGAAGAAGCGCTTCAGCCCGCCGTGGTCGGCCGATCGTCGAAGGCGGAGACACCCCCGGATGCAGGAAGACACCCCGCATCCCAGTCCGGGGTGCTCTCCTGCTCGGCGCCCCCATCGACGTAGCCGCCTTCTCCGGGACCCCGGTGAACGTTCGCGTAGACAAGAACCTCTACGTCCGGCTCGCCGGGGGTTCGCCGGAGCCGGCAGGGGCCGGTCGACAGGAAGAGGTCCGAGATACGGCGAGAGGCTGCAAGCGCGGCCTTCTCCGGTCCCCGGATTGCGATCGTGATCACGCTCTCGTCGCTCATGCTCCAGGAACCCGCCAACGGCGGAGCCGGTTCCGCTGTGCCGCCAGGTCCACTCCATCGAGTTCGGGCGTCAAGGTGCTTGATGTGCCAGGAGTTCCTTTGAGGCGGGCTCGGGTGGTCTTCGCGGGGTAGGCGCGGTGGGTAAGGTCGCCGTGGACTTTTCGAGAGGGTTTGGCGTGGTTATGCATCGTCAGATGCGGGTGGGTGTCCGTACGGTGACGGCTGTTCTGCTGGCGGTTGGTCTCGCGGGCTGTAATCCGGGGGTTTCGGCCGGCGGTGACGCCAAGCCGTCCCTACCCGGGCAAGGCAAGGGTGGTGCGCAGGGCGCGCAGGGGGCGCCGGCGCTTCCGGGTCTGTCGACGACAGCGGTCGCCCGTACTCAGCTGGCCGGGCTGAAGGTGGCCGGCCAGCAGGCGATGACGGGGTACTCCCGGGAGAAGTTCACGCACTGGGCCGGGCAGGGTGACAGCTGCGACACCCGCGAAGTCGTCCTCGAGCGCTCCGGGAAGAACGTGAAGCGCGATGCCGAGTGCAGGGCCGTATCCGGGACCTGGGTGTCCGTCTACGACGGGATCACCGTCACTGACGCCGGGAAGCTCGACATCGACCACATGGTGCCTTTGGCCAACGCTTGGCGCTCTGGAGCTGGAAAGTGGACGGCGGAGCGGCGTAAGGAGTTCGCGAACGACCTGACCCGCCCCCAGCTCCTGGCGGTGTCGGCGACCACGAACCGGGCCAAGGGTGACCAGGGTCCCGAGGACTGGCAGCCCCCGGCGAAGGGCTACTGGTGCACCTATGCGACGGCGTGGACGAATGTGAAGGCCACCTATCAGCTCACGGTGACCCAGGCGGAGAAGAAGAAGCTGACCGAGATGCTGGAGACCTGCTCATGACCGACCACCAGCCCGACAGCACCCCGCAGCCCGACCACGGCGCCGACCCGGAGGTGCCGCTGACCGACCACGTGAAGGCGGGCCCGGGCGGGGCCATGACGGATGAGGTCGGCGTCATCACCGGCGACGTCACACTGACCACGGAGCCCGGCCCGGACGGCACGGCCTCGGTGCGGATCCAGTACACCGGCGCCGAGGAGTGGTACACCCTCACCGGCAGCCCCCGCACCCCTGCCATCCGACGGCCTCGCCGCCCTCCACCACCGGGTCGTCGAGGCCACGAAGGCCGGCGCCGGCGCCGAAGTCCCCGACGCCACCTCGTGAGTGCCCGGCAGTGGAATCGTCCGGTCCTGGCGGCTGGGCAACGAGGCGCAACGATCCGAAGTACCGGAATTTCACTGTGAACAAATGGTGTAGACGAGAGGGATTCCATGCTGGTTGTACTCGCCAAAAGTGGACGTTATGACTACCTTCCCGCCGCGGGGTGGGTGCTCGGTTTCATAGCCCTGTGCTTCATCGGCGCGTTCGTCATCAAGGGCATGAAGAAGTGACATGACGTGGCAGCAAACCTGCCCCGGCCGGGGTGTGGCCCGTTGCCATCCGTCTGACGGCCGCCACAGAGAGCCCGAAGACCTGGGAGACCGGCCGAGCGGGTGTTGGCTCAGCAGGTCTTGTAGTCGGACTTGCTGGAGTTGTAGGCGCAGGTGTGGTGGATGGTCTTGTTGGCGCGGCGCAGGGTCGCGGTGTCCTTGTCGTTGTTCCAGACGTAGGCGGCGCGCTGCTGGAACAGGGTCGTGGCGGTGTTGGTGCCCTTTCCCGTTTTGACCGTGACCGTCTTCCCGGCCTGAAGGGTGAACGTGGCGAAGGTGTAGACGTGGCTGGAGGTGTCGGTCAGTGTCCAGCCTTTGAGGTTGACCGCGGTGGTGGTGCCGTTGGTGATCTGGACCCATTCGCCGTTGAGTGAGGTGTTGGTGCGGGTGTCGGTGCCGGGGGAGTCGTACCAGATCTTCGAGATGCGCAGGGTGCCGGCGGCGTGGGCCTGGCCGGGGAGCAGGAGCAGGGCCACGGCGGTGATGGCGGTGCCGGCGGCGAGGTGGCTGGTGCGGGGCATGAGCAAGGTGGGGCACGTCCTGTCCGGTGAAAGGCCCTCGCCAGAGGTGGCGGTGGCGGTGCGGATCTCGGACATTAGGGTCCCCGGACCTGGGGTGGGGCTCTCGTGACAGCCTCGTGACACAACGTCACCCTTTGGTGTCTGATCGCCCGCTATCTCCGAACCGAGAGACCATCGGGACAACCACCAACGCCCCCGAAGCAGAACAGCTCCGTCGCCACTTTGACCTTCAGCGGCAACTTCGTCGCTTTCACCACCAGGTCCGTGACGAGTACGGGATCGTCGTCCTCAGGAACGGTACGAGCGGACCGTGGATATGGGAGGGGTGCGACCTGGCGGGTGAGGCGACCCGGGTCGCGAACCGGCTGCACGGCCTGCTGACCCAGATCCACCCTTCGCTGGAGCGGGTGCTGGGGCCACGGTTGCAGCACCCGGCGGTGCTGGCCCTGCTGGAGCGGTTCGGTTCACCGGCCCAGATCCGCAACGCCGGACGCCGGCGGCTGGTCACGCTGTTACGGCCGAAGGCCCCGCGGATGGCCGAGCGCCTGGTCGAGGAGATCTTCACCGCCCTGGACGAGCAGACCGTCGTTGTTCCGGGGACCGCTTCGGCCGCGCTGATCGTCCCGAGCCTGGCCGGATCCCTGACTGCTGTCCTTGACCAGCGCAAACTCCTGGCTGGGCGCATCGAGGGACTCCTGGAGGCTCACCCCCTTTCGAAGGTCCTGACGTCCATGCCGGGAATCGGCGTCAGGACCGGAGCCGGGATCCTCATCGAGGTCGGTGACGGCAGCACGTTCCCGACCGCCGGCTACCTCGCCCCCTACGCCGGTCTCGCCCCGGCAACCCGCAGTTCCGGGTCCTCGATCCGCGGCGAACAGCCTTCCAGGAGAGGGAACAAGCAGCTCAAGAGGGCCTGCTTCCTCTCCGCGTTCGCAGCCCTGGGCGACCCGGCATCCCGGGCCTACTACGACAAGAAGATCACCCAGGGCGAGCACGACACCCAGGCCCTGCTCTGCCTCGCCAGACGTCGGGCAGACGTCCTCTTCGCGATGCTCCGCGACGGAACCTTCTACGAACCTCAACCCGCCAAGTCAGGCTGAATCGCCGAGAGCCCGCAGTGCCTCGCCCAAAGCCGCTCGAACTCCTCCGTGGAGATCTCGGCCGCCTTCGGCTGGTCCTGCCAGCCGTCCGCTCCGCGCACGGGTACGCCTGCAGTGGGCGCGAGTATCTCGATGAGCTTCGCCGACGCTCGTTCCGGTCATGGAGGTGCGGCTGCCCACGCCCACCCGTCACAACATGGGACCCACTTTCCGGTACCGGTCTGCCACCGGCGCACGAGTTGCCCTCGACGGTGCCGTCGTCTCCGCCGACGCCTTAGGAAACGAAAGCAGGTTGACTCCTGTTGGGAATCTGCAGGAGCCAACCTGTTTACAGCATGTGTTTCACGTCAAGTGGGGAATTTCTAGATTCCCATTCGGCGCGTATTTTGGAGTCTAGTGTGAAGATCTCCACGCCTGATCAAATTCCGCCGCGCTAATTTCTTCGGCTAGGAATTCGGGCTGCCTGGAAATCTCTCCTAGTTCAGGAAATGGGATTTCTGAGAGGCCGATGCTGGGAGTCTCGTGGCCATCGTCGGCCCATTCTGAGCGCCCGTCGCTGTAGACGTTCACTTTTCGAGTCTCGTAGTCGTCGTCGCCGATCTCGCTGAGGCATAGAATCGGCTCGTCTGGGAAGTTGTGTTCCCAGGATACCTTGATGTATCGCATTTCAGTTCCTCCCAGAACTTACGATTCTGCCGGTGAGGTCGAGCGGCTTGTCGTTGAGGATTACGAAGACGTTCGGTCTTCCGTTTACGACATCGTATCCTCGGGTGTCAATTTCTATGTAGTGGGTGAATTTCTGACCCGCCCAAGGGACTCTGACGAATGCATGTGAGAGTTGTCCGAGTGTCCTTGTTCCCGGTTTGATATCGGTCACGTATTGGCCATCCCCGTATCTGGCATCCTTCGGATTATTCACCTTCAGGGATGGGAGCATGGACTTGCTTGCAAGGATCCCGTCGTGGCCTGCCTCGTTTGTGTAGTGGTAGTACGTTGTTGCGCAGTCGTTGTGCACGAGCACAGGGGTTTCCCCGGCGAGTACATAATACGTGTGGAGTTCGTCAACGGTGAAGTTGTAAGTCTTGGTTTTCTCAATGAACGGATGGTTTCCCGCTACTTGGACGGTGTTCCCCTCGTTCGTCAAGAGCTTGACACCAGGCTTGAGGTCTCCGGCGTTTATCCATTTCTTCTCTGAGGGTGACCAGAAGGGATGTTCTCGGGTTGCTGTCAGCTTTTCGACACCGGTGGGCGTCTCAATGGAAAGCTCGTTGAGGTGTTTGTATCCTTCAGATGGGAGAAGCTCCGTTACTTTTCGAGGTCCCGACTTGCCTGATTCTGGATCGGTGGCGAGGACTTCATCTCCGACGGCGATTTCTTCGATTTTCTTGGTCGTGCCATCGGCCATGAGGATGAGAGTTCCTGCGAGGAAGCATTGAGCCAGAGGCATTCCTCGTCCGGGGCGTCGGGCGAGGCCTCCGCCTTCTCCCATTTTTCCGTGACCGATCATTTGCAGAAAGAAGCTCGGTACCGTATACCAGTCAGATGACGTGTTGATGCCACTTTCCAGAGCGTCCTGCGTGAATTCGGCTGCGTAGTCGCAGCCACGGTTGTCGAGACCTCCATTTCTGCAATCCGCGTCCCAGATCGACCCGAAGAGCGAGGCGAAACCGTAGGCGTTGCCGACGAGTCCATAAACGATTTCATCGGCAGTGCCGGAGGTGCTTACGTCCCAGTCGATTGCGTCTTCCGTCGGCGGCTTGCTGTAGTTGGAGTTGCAGTCCGGGTCGTTTCCGCACTCATTCCCGCCCGTCGTACTGCGGTCTTGGTCGCGATTGTCACTTCCGTCGGTGTTGTAGTCCTGTTCGAAGCAGGAGTTTCCGCCTGCGCCGCACATTTCGCGCATGCCGGTGGGGTCGTATGAGGTGATGGGGCTGTTGTTTGCGTAGTTGTAGCCGTTGAGGGACTGGGGGAGGTCCAGGCTGAGAAGGGGGTCGACGCTGATGAATTGGCCTGTGGTGGGGTCGTATTCGCGGGCGCCGATGTGGGTGAAGCCGGTGGTGCTGTCGATGTCGCCGCCGACGAACCCCTTCTGGCCGGGCCAGAAGGCTGGGGTTGCGCCGCGCTGGGCTCCGAACGGGAGGGCTTTGCGGCGGTTGTAGGCGAGGGTTGTGGCGCTGATGGAGAGGGTGTTGGTGCCGTGGTGGTCGGCGATGAGGAAGCGGACGCGGCCGTCGCTGCTGGAGCGGATGGCGCTGCCGCCGGGGAAGGTGTAGTAGCGGTTCCCGGTGACCGTGTTGGTTGCCTTGGTCAGGATGAGTTCCTGGCCGCCGGGGAGGTAGAGCGTGGTTGTGGCCGGTTCACGCTTGAGGATCCGGGCGCCGGTGGTGTCGTAGAGGAACGATGTTGTGGCGCCGGAGGCCGTTGACGTGGCGAGCTTTCCCTCGTCGTCCCAGGTCATGGTCTGCGTGGCGCCCACGGCCGGGTTCTTGGTGGTCATGTTGCCGGTGGCGTCGTACGCGTAGGCGTCGGTGCCAGAGGTTCCGCCGGTGGAGGTGACCTTCTGGAGCTCATGGCCGGCGGTGGTGCCGGTGGGGTAGGTGTGGGTGCGGGTCGTGTCCGCAGTGACGGGGCCCGCCTTGTGCTGCTTCTCCGTGGCCCGCTGGCCGGTGTCGGTGAACGTCCAGCTCGTCCAGTACGGGTCGACACTGCCCAGGTCGGGGGTGCCGGTGCCGTTGACGGGCTTGGTGGTGCAGTTGTCTGCGGAGGTCCAGGCCTCGGTCATCCGGCGGGCCCAGTCATAGGTGAAGCACTGGGTGTCGGTGACCGTGCCGTCCTCTTGGTCGTCCGTGAGCCGGGTGATGTTGCCTGCGGGATCGTACGAGTAGGTGGTGTTGGACAGCTTCCTCGGCGAGGGGGCGGCAGGTGTGGCGTCTCGCTCGACGGTCGAGTTCAGGACCTGCTGGGTCACCGTGTCGTACTTGAATGTGTTGTACACCTGCTTGTCGCCGTTGCCGGTCACGGCTTGGGCAAGCTGCCCGAAGGGGGTGTAGGCGGCGCTGGCCAGGTAGACCTGGGAGAGGTTGCTGTCGATGAGCCCCATGAGGTCTTGCGCGCCGTAGTGGTTCGTCAGTGTTTCTGCCGGCAGGGCAGTGGTCGCCTTGCCGTTGCTGGTGCTGTAGGTAGTAGTCGCGGGCATTCCCGAGACCGGGGTTGCCGTGCCGGAGACGGTGTAGGTGCCGGCGAGGTCTTCTTCTCCGGTGACCGAAGGGACGGTGACCTTGGCACCGGTGGCACGACCGCCGTTGTCGTAGCCAAGGATCGTGGTGACGTAGGCGGCAGCTCCGTCGTAGCGGTAGGACGAGGCGGGCAATCCCTTGCCGCCGGTGGCGGTGTCATAGGTCCATGCGGCGAGCCTGGTACCGGTGACCGAGTCTTTGCGCAGGCTGGTCTTTCGGCCCAGTTCGTCATACGTGGTGGCGAGTGTGATGCCGCGTGCGTCCGTCGTGCTCTGGGGGCGGCCGTCAGCACCGTAGGCGGTGGTGGTTATGCCCTTGTCGGGGTCGCTGGCGCTGGTCTGGCGTCCGCGCAGGTCGTAGGTGTAGGTCCAGGCGTTGCGCCCGGCGTTGTCGGTGACCTTGGCCAGCTTGCCGGCGCGGTCGTAGCTGTTGGTGTGCTTCTCGTAGAGGGTGGCCGCGTCGCCGATGGCGGGGGTGCGGTCCTTGTAGTCGCGGCGTTCGATGACCCGGCCGCGGGCGTCGTTGACTGTCAGGGTGGCTGTGCCGCCCTGGGGCGGGACGGTTGCCTGCCAGTTGGGTCCGTAGGTGGTGGTTGTACGCCACTTCTCGACGTTGAGGGACTTCAGGATCGAGGCGGTCACGCGGCCGCGGCCGTCGTAGAGGGTTTCGGTGGCGTTGTAGATCTTGTTGTCGGCGACGACGGTTATCGTTGTGCTGACGCGCCCCTCTTCGTGATAGGGGGCATTGGTCCACACGACGCGCCCGTAGGTGTCGTAGTACGTGTCGGTGACGACCCGTCCCGCTCCGGTGAGAGAGTCGCTCTGTGTCTGACGGGGCCGGAGGAGAGAGTCGTAGAACGAGACTGAGGTGCCCCAGGTGCCGTCTTCGTAGAGCTTCTTGACGGTGACGGTTGAGGGGGCGGTCGAAGACAGCCGGTAGGTGTAGGTGGCGTTCGGCAGTTCGGTTGTCGGGCGCCCCGCGGCCCAGCCCTTGACGAGGCGGCCCAGCGCATCGTACTGGGAGGTGGTGGTGCGATTGTTGGCGTCGGTGGTGGTCAGGGCGAGGCCGCGCAGGCCGTCGTAGGTGGTGGTGGAGGTGTAGCCCTTGGGGTCCGTGACCTTGATGCTGGTGGGCTGGGCGGCTGCCGCCGGGGTGTAGGCCGTCGTGAGGGTTTCGCCGTCCTGGCCCTTTGCGGTCAGGACTCGGCCGTATCCGTCGTACGTGGTCTGCCCGATGGTCTCCCAGACGAGCTGACTGTTCGCATCTAGCTTGGATGCCTGCTCGGTCTTGGTGGGGAGGGCCAGGCCCGGTTTGGGTGCAGTGCCCGGGGCCTGGCCGTCGTAGGACGTACGGGTGGCGCTGGTCACGGACGGCGTGGTGACGCCGGCCGTGCATGGCTTCGCGTTTGTGGTGGTGACCTGGCTGGGGTAGGCGATCAGCCAGTTTGTCGTGTCCGCCGTCACGTATTGGGTGACGGTGCACGTGGCCTCGGTGGTGTTCGCCCCGTCGTTGCCCTCGGTCACGAGCAGACCGGAGGCATCGTCGTACTTCCGGGTCGTGGTCGATGCCTGCCAGGCATCGTTGGCTGCGAGTTTGCTCGCGACCGTGGTGACGGTTCCTGAGTACCGGGCGACCTTGGGGGCCAGCGTCGGGCCCTTTACGTTTTCCTTGTCGGGGTCGGTGATGCCTGTAACGGGCTGGGAGGCATTCTCAGGGGACTCCCACGGGGTGTGGGTGGTCTTCTCTACCACGGGGCCGGCTTCGCCGTCGTAGGTCCGGGTCTCCGCGACCTTGCCGGCGTGTTCGCGCCGGTCGGGGATGCCGTTGACCATCGGGCCGACGCGGGGGATACCTCCGGCGAGCTTGTCGCCCGTCATGCCGAGGTAGTAGTCGGTCTCGGACCTCAGCCGGTTGCCGGTGCCGACCAGGGTGCGGACGGTGCGGTAGCCGCGGAAGTCGTTCCAGGTGCGTTGCTCGTCGAGAGTGAACTCGCTCTCGTCCCGAGCCCAGTTCGCACTGGGGCCGTAAATGTACTTGGTCGTCTTGGGAGGAGAACCGTCGCCACTGGTGAGGTCGGTGTCCTGGACCGTGTAAACCAGGTACTTGTGGAAGTAGTCCTTGACCGGATCGATTCCACCGTCGCGTGTCCACCAGGAGGGGTAGCAACGCTTCGTGTTGGTGTCGTCGGCGGTGGGCAGGTTGGTCGGGGTGCACTCCTGAGCCGTATAGGTGACGAGGGTCTTGCCGCCGGTCTCATTGATGATCTCGGTGAGGCGCCGCTTGTTGATCGCCGGACGGCCCTCGGTCTCGTTCACCCGGTTGGCCATGAGCGTGCCGGTGAACGTGGTCGTCAGTGCGCCCGAATCAGCTAGGTCCCCAGCCTTGCCGGTGTGCGTGACCGAGGCCAGGCCCAGGGCTGGCTTGGTCGTGTCGCCGGTCCCGAGGTAGGACTGGTTGAGCGTCCAGGTGTCCACGGGTACGTGCGCGGTGCCGGAACGGGCGACGGTGTCGATGGCGATCAGGCGCTTGGTCGACCAGAAGCTGGGCGAGGCCTGGAGGCACTGCTCGCCGGCTTTGCAATTCAGGTAGACGGGGACGTCGGGCCAGTCGGTGGCGTGTTCCTCGTCGAGTGTGCAGGTGGCCTGGGTGCAGCGGTTGGTGACAGTGAAGTTCACCTGCGCCGGGGCGGGGGTCGAGGCGTAGACCTGGCCAGCGCGCAGACCGTAGGAGATCTTCTGCAGGACGCTGTCGCGCGTATAGATGACGGGGTCGTCGATCTTCCCGTTCTTCGCGTAGTAGCCGCCGTACTTGATGTAGTACAGGGCCATGGCGTTGTCGTGGGGGTCGACGACGTAGTCGAGGTTCCACCGCCAGCCCTGGATCTCGCTGGAGGACGCGAAGTCTGTCTCGTGACCCTGCTCGCCGGTGTGGTTGCCGAAGACGGTGACCGTGTTGACCGACCTGGTTTCCTCGTCGCCGGTGGTCCAGCCGGGCAGGCGGTTCTTGCCGAACCAGTACTGCGTGCCGTCGGTGGTGGTGACCTTCCAGTACTCGGAGTCGCTGTCGCCGGAGGCGTTGCCGGGCGAGTCGTAGATCCGCTCGACACGGGAGCCGTCGTCGTTCGACAGCTTCCACACCTTCTTGGATGCGTCCCAGAGGAGCTCGGAGCTGGTGCCGTTCAGCGACATCGTCGCGTTCTCGGACTTCCAACACAGGTCGCCGCTCTTGACGTCCTCGTTGTTGCCGCCCAGCTTGTCGTTCTCACAGGAGGCGTACTTGCGTTCGATGAAGCCGGGGTTGTATTCCCAGCCCTCACCGACCCACGAGGCCTGGTTGTTGGTCGAGCCGGTACGCCCGTCAATGGACGATGAGCTGTAGTTCAGGGCCACCTTGGGGGCGAGACCGCCGGGTGCCGGGGGAACCGTGATGGGCATGTTCCAGGTGAATGAGCCGGAGTTCCCGCCTGCCGCCCAGGAGCCGGACGGGGAGAGGGACGTGGCCTTGAAGGACCCCTCGGAACTGTCGGCCGCCGGTCCCAGCAGCAGGACGGCCGTGCCACCGGCGGGTGCCGCGAGTCTGCTGGCTGCCGGCTTGAGGAGCGTGGACGGCGCAGGCGTGGCGGGCAGGTTCACGGACGCGGTCACCGTCGTGGACTTCGCGTTGTTGTCCGTCGGCAGCGGCGTCCCCTGAAGGCACTCCGGCTTCCGAGGGGTTGTCAGGGCGCAGCCTGGCATCAGGGTCAGGCCCAGCGAAGAGGCCCAGTTCGCGCCATAGGCGTCCTGGATCTTCGAGTAGTCAACCTCGATTTTGGCGCTTCCGGCGTGGGCCTTCCCGTCGGTGCGCTGCACGGACAGGAGGAGACCGGTGATGCCTGCCTGCTGCGTGGCCTCGTGGTCTGCGACCGTGACCCGGACCCGGGACGGGCCTGAGCTCTGAGTGTCCTCCGCGGGGGCCGTGGAGCCGGCGCGGCCGGCAGAAGGCGCCGGCGTGATCGGCGCGACCCGTACGGGCAGGGAGCCGGCCTTGACGAGCGCGGCGGCGTTTCTCTTCGCCGGCGTCGCGGAGGCAGGCAGGCCGACCTCGGCAGTACCGACGCCCGGCCAGCTGACCGGTGTGGGCTTCCACTTCGGAACCTTCGCCTTGGGCTTGGGCGCAATCGGTTCGAGGTCCTTGCCCTTGACCGAGGGGGTTTTGGGAACGGCCGGTGGCTTGAAGGCAGCCGGGCCCGCCCATGCGGGACCGGTAAGGAGAGAAACGGTCAGAGCGGCCGAAAGCGTGCCGACAATTCCACTCCGAAGGAAACGTTTCCTCTGGAAACGATCACTCCCAGGCAATCTGGACATAGGGTCCGTTCTGTTAGGCATAGCAAACCCTCTATGTGAATAAGTGACAGATAAGTCAGCAGCCAACACGCCTTCAGAGTGCGGCGCAAGACTCTTCTTGATCACACTTTGACCTGCTGAAATGCGCCGAACTGGCTGAAGGGGCACGATGCTGGTCGCCGCGACCTCTCAGTATGTGACGGCGACTCAGGACCCACTATGCCAATGCGAATCAATTCGCTTACTCTGCGTCTGTTTAGCCACGGCCTTACAGTCACCAGAGAGACACGAAACTTCATGACCCATCGAAGAGCCACTGCACGTGCGCCCCGGTCACTCGCAGCCCTGCTCGCCCTCACCCTCCCGCTCACCGCAGCAGCCTGGCTGGCCGAGCCCGCAACGGCGTCGGCAGCCGAATCCGGCTCAGTCGGCGGTGACGCCGAGGCTGCAGGTGCCCAGAAGTCGGCTTCGGAGGCGGAGGCCTTTGCCCTCGCCCGGGAAACCAGCCAGCGGGTCGAGATCATCGACCGGCGTGAGGAGTCCGTCGAGACGTTCGCCAATCCCGACGGGACCCTGACCCGCCGTCAGTACGCGGCGCCAGCGTGGACGCGTTACGACAGGACCTGGAAGAAGGCGGATGCCACCGTCGTTGAGCACCCGGACGGCACAGTGGGCCCGGCAGCCCCGGTCTTCGGCATCACCTTCTCCGGTGGTGGCACCACCCTGCTGGCGGCCATGGCCAAGGGTGACAAGAAGCTCGCACTGTCCTGGCCCACCGCGCTACCCAAGCCCGTCCTGGACGGTACGACCGCCCTGTACAAGTCCGTGCTACCGGACGTCGACCTGAAGGTGATCGCCGGGACCGACGGATTCGCAGAGCACCTGATCGTCAATACCCCCCAAGCAGCGCGCAACCCGGCTCTCAAATCCATCAAGCTGGGCATAACCACCCAAGGGGTGACCCTGGCCGACGACGCCGGCGACAACCTGACCGCCAAGGACGCGGCCGGCAACATCATCTTCAGCGCGCCGCGCCCCACAATGTGGGAACAGCCGCCCGCCGACCCCAGCCCGGCTGCCTCGAGTTCCCCGGCCACAAAGAACCTCTCCTTCTCCACGGCAGCCGACGCACCGCCCGCGGTCCAGTCGGCCCCAGTGGCTGTAGAGGTATCCGGCACATCCCTCACCCTCACCCCCAACGCAGCCCTACTCGCAGGCGCCGACCAGTTCCCGCTGGTCATCGACCCACCCTTCGACGGTGGCTCACGGGAGAAGTGGGCGACGGTCTACGACCAGTACCCCAACGAGGCCTACCCCAATGGATCCGGCTGGCACTCCGACACACCCGCCGACGAACCGCGAGTGGGCTACAACGGCACGGGCAACACCCGGGCCTTCTTCGCCATGGACGCCACCGGCCTGAAAGGCGCCACCATCCTGGACGCCACGTTCGCCGTGGAGGAGACCCACTCCTGGGGCTGTGACCCGGCCGCCGCCGGATGGACCGAACTCTGGTCCGCCACCGACATCTCCACTACCCCTACCTGGAACAGCCAGAGCTCGTACTGGGGACACGTACTGGCCTCCGACTCCTACGCCCACGGCAACCCCACCTACTGCCCCGGCGTACAGGGCCACGACTACCACAGCAACGCGCTGACCAACTATGTCCAGGAGGCCGCCACCAAGGGGTGGGACCCCTTGGTCTTCGGGCTCCGTACCGACAACGCACACCTCGGCGACCGGGACAGCTTCAAGCGGTTCAGGAACAACCCGGTACTGGAGGTCGACTACAACTTCAAGCCGACCGTGGACGCGTCCAAGGCATACGAGGGCCACTGGGTAGAGGGCGGCGACGGCAACAAAGAAGTGCCCTGCACGGCTGCCATCGGCAACAGTGCCCTGGTGATGACCGCAGAGGTCACCGACAAGGACCTCGGCCAGGTAGTCGCCATCTTCAAGGTCAACAACTCCGCCGGTGAGGACGTGCCCTTCCCCAACAACTACATGCCCGTGTCGAGCGGAGACACCGCCTTCGCGAAGATACCGACCACAAGCCTGTCCAACGGCAACTACTTCTGGCGCGTGTACGCCCAGGACAGTGAGGGCACGACGAGTGCCAGCACCCCCTGGTGCTCGTTCAAAGTCGACCAGGTTGGTCCCGCCGATCCGGTTACGGTGACGGTCCCCGGCCCCGATGGCAAGCCAGTCGCCGCAGCGACCGCGACCTACCAAGCCCGCACCCCGAGCACGTTCACCCTTTCCAACACCGCAACCGATCTCGCGGGCTTCTGCTGGGCAATGCACAGCCTTACAGTCTCCAACACTCGCTGCCCGAATGGAAACTGGGTACCTGTCACCGCAGGCACCCGCACTGCCACCATCACCGCCGAGCCCACCTGGTACCCCTCCACCGAGTTCCACGCCTTGGCATATGACACGGCAGGCAACCACTCGCCTGTGGGTGGCGGTGTCGACTCCGTCACTCTCACCACGACCAAAGCCGAATTCGTCTACGGCCCTGGAAAGAACCCGGGCAACGCCCTCCTCGCGGACCAGTTTGGGGACCTGAACGGTGACGGCTACCCCGACCTGCTCGCCACCGACACCAACGCCAATCTGCTCCTCTACCCCGGAGACGGCACAGGCAAGCTAGGTGATTCATCCGTCGCACGGCGCGGCGCCTTCGGGAGCGGAGTACTTGTCGCCCACGGCGGAGATTTCACCGGAATGGACGCACGCAGCCAGGGCGACGGCTACGAGGACTACGTTGTCAGAAGCGGCGGCGGCAGCCTCTACCTCTTCGCCGGCAACGGACAGGGCGAACTCTGGCTGGAGAGCTATCGCACGCTGGCAAGGCCATCCGCAAGCGGGACCACCGACTGGAAGCGCACACAGCAGATGATCACCCCAGGTGACATCGACCGGAAAACCGCCACAGGCTACGCCAATGGCAACGACCTGCTCACCATCGAATGTGCCGATGGCAGCAACCCGTGCACCAACGGCGAACTGTGGCTCTACAGCGGCATGACCCGCGCTGACGGCAAGGTCGACCAAACGAAACCGTTCGACATCCAGAACCGCGTCAAGCTCGGGTGGGGCTGGCAGGCCTACACAAACCTCTCCCTCGGCGACCTGAACGGCGACGGGATCAAGGACCTCGTCAGCCGCAACTCCGCCGACGGGAAGCTCTACCTCTACCCCGGCAAGGTCACCAACGGCGTCTACTCCCTCGGCGACCGCGCCCTCTACGGCTCCGGAGGCTGGGCCGAAAACTCACGCCCCCACATCACCTCCCCGGGCAACATTCAGGGCACGGTCGTCAGCATGACCTACACCGACCCGGACAACCCAAACAACCCCATCCCCTACCGCCAGTTCCGGCCCAAGACAGGTGAAGCGTACGGCGACTGGTGGGCCACAACCCCGGCCGATGCCAGCGTGACCGTCGGCTACGTCGACGACTCCGGCGCCGCCAAGACCACAACCAGCTCCACCGGCTGCCTCCTCTTCTACGCCGGAGGCCCCGCCGCAGGCCGATCACCCCGACTCCTCGGTTGCGGAGGCTGGGACACCTACATCACCAACATCTTCTGAGCCCCAGTCCACGGTGGGGGGTGGCCTGGAGCGCTTCCCTCCCACCGTGGCCCCCTCTCGGAGGGGTTCGGAAGGCTCGGCAGGGGGTCGGTGGGAGCCGGGCTGTTGTGATCCGGTCCTCGGCCCTCTGGGTGCGCGACTGGATTGGGGGAGCCTGCGGCGCCAGCTGGCTGTGGCCGCCTTCTCAGCACGCGCTCGGGTGCCGGCGAGGCGGTGGAGGCCGATGCGGGCGGGCTGAGTCTCGTCTCCGGCCTGGTCGCGGCCGGGTAGATCTACATCTTCCGATGCTGGCGCGAGAATTTGGCAGTCAGGGAACGTCTGGCTCCTTGGGTGACACCGCTGGTTTGATCGGTCTCGTCGTAAGAGGCCGCCGCACCAAGGGCAAGCCGTCCCTGCTCGGACAGAGCTCGGGCGGTGGGCCGGGTGCGTCGACTCTTCCGTCGTCCAGACCCGCGCCGAGAAGGCCTTCTTCCACCGGCACGGCTGGTTCAGCAGGTTTTGTAGGACATTAGGGTCCGCGGACCTGGGCTAGGGCTCTCGCGACAGCCTCGTGACACAACGTCACCCTTTTGTGTCTGATCGCCTGCTATCCCCGAACCGAGAGACCAGCAAACCAACCGCTAACGCCCCGAAGCAGAACTGTTCCATTGCCATTTTGACCTTCAGCGGCAAGTTCTTCGCTTTCGCCACCGGGTCCGTGACGAGTACGGGATCGTCGTCCCCGGGAACGGTACGACCGGACCGTGGGCGTGGGGCCGGACCGTGGAGGTGGGAGGTGGAGGGGTGGACGACGAGACGTGGACGTCGGATGAGTTCGGGGCGTCGCATCAGGGCCGGGTGGGTGTGCTCCTGGCCGACGGGAGCACACCGAAGCCGGTCTACTTCGATGGTTCCTCCAGCACGGGACACTACGTTGCGCACTGGAGCGTCTACGACGGCGGTACCTGGCCGGACCGCGCCCGCGCGGCGGTCATGCGGGCCGAGTGCGTGTGCGGCTGGGCCGGCGCGGTCCACACCGTGGACTGGGCCGGGTTCGGTGACCTTCCGTTCCGCGAGGCCGGTACCGAGGACGCGGACCGCTGCATGAACGACTGGGACGGCCACATCGCCGACGTCGCCCGCCGCACCATCCCGCTCCCACCCGAGCTGGAGACCCTGCTGGAGTCGGTCCCAGCGCCGCGATCGAGAACCTGGCCAGCGACGCGCCGGTCGCCGCGGTGAAGGCGGCCCGGCAGTTGGAGATCATTGCCCAGCGCACCGGGTACTGGCCCGCGAACCAGGCCCGCTCCCAGGAACCGGAAAAGGTTGCCGCGGCGCTCGGGCTGAACGTGGATCAGACCCGGTCGCTGTTGGCCCGCTTCGGACGCTGGAGCCCGTACCTCTGACCCTCCGGAAGCGGCGCCCGCGCTGTGCCGGGGCGCCGTATCCGGGCGTCCTGGAACCCTGGGGGCTACGGGGCGGTCTCGTAGATGACGGTGGTGTTCGGGCAGTCCTCGGCGAGACCGAGGAGGGCTTGTACTTCGGCGTCGTCGGCGGCCAGGTCCCAGCGCAGCTTCGTGCCGACCCATGTGGCGGCGTACGTGCAGTGGTAGGAGCCGTCCGAGGGCAGCCACTCGGCCGGGTCCTTGTCGCTCTTGCTCCTGTTGGAGGCGGCGGAGACCGCGATCAGGGTGTCGGGGCTGTTCTGGTCGTTGGCATACGCCTCCCGCCGCGCCGCCGACCACGGCGCTCGTTCAGAATCGAACACCTCAGCCAACGGGACAAAATGGTCGACATCGAGGCGGCCGGCGTCGGTGACGACGAGGTTGTCGTACGGGCTGCGCCAGGACCCGCCCGTCAGCTTGCAGCCGGCGGCGACCTGAGGTGCCGTCACCGCTTCGGCCAGGATGACTTCGCGCCTCGTGTCGCAGCCGTCGGAGGCGATCAGGCCCTTGTTCCAGTGCTTGTATAGGTCCCGCCTGTAGCCCTCACGGTGCTCGACAGCGACCGGGAGTCGGTCGATCGCCTCGAACAGCGGCAGCGGCACTTGCGCCTCGGCCGCACCAGGCGCCGCAGCCGCGGCGCTGTGGAGGAAGCGGTGCCCGGTGGGGGAGCTCGTTGTCGTGGGCGGGGTGTTGGCAGAGGCCGGCAGCGCGGTGGTGAGGAGGGGGAGGGCGGCGAGGGCGAGCGCGGGCAGGTCGCGGCACAGCAGATTGTTGATCATGCTCCGGGTTCTAGCCGGGCCCGTGACCTGCCTGGAAGGGGGTATCGGGGCAACTCACCCGGCCGGGTGGCCAGTTTCACCGGGAAAACGGATCTCCTGCCCCCGGCTCGGTGTACCAGAGGCCCACCGAAAGGCCGAGCCCGTCTTGGAGTAGGGGTTCAGCCCTTCCCGGTCAGCCGGTCGTCGAAGGCGAGGGCGGCCTCGGATACAGGTGAGTACCCCGAATCCCAGTCCGGGGTACTCACCTGTATGGCGCCCCCATCGTCGTAGCCGCCTTCTCCGGGACTCCGGTGGACGTTCGCATAGACGAGAACCTCTACATCCGGCTCGCCGGGGGTTCGCCGGAGTCGGCAGGGGCCAGTCGACAGAAAGAGGTCCAAGATACGGCGAGAGGCTTCAAGCGCCGCCTTCTCAGGGCCCCGGATCTCGATCGTGATCACGCTCTCGTCGTTCATGTCCGGCTAACCGCCGTCCACGACGACCGGTTTCGCGCAGAGGACGGGGCCACCCCAATGAGTGGCGCCGAAGACGCGCCCGCACGGCCCCTCCTAACGTCGGCCGCTGCATTCCCGTGCAGCAGGCGCGGTTGTTACGGCAGGCTGGGTGCAAGCCCCGGAATTTGGAGTATGACGTGACCCCTGAGCTGGACCTCATCTGTGATGGCTGCCGCAGGCCTATTGCCGACGACGACGGATACCTGTGGGTAGATACGGCGGAGGTCCGTCGCACCGAAGACGCTGTTCGCGCGTGGGACGAAGAGCACACGGATGGGGTCGATGGATCACTCTCTTTCAGCGGGGCTGACATCTTCGGCTACCCCGCGAAGGTGCGCTGGCAGGCACACCACGCACTGTGCGACCCGGCCCCGGGCGAGGGCGCTTATGACATCCCTGCGGCCAAGATCCGTTCGTGGGAGCAGCTCCTGGACTGGACGGCCCACCTCATGGAGAAGTCGTGGCTTCCGCACACGGACTGGGATGACCTTCTTCGGGGTGTCCACCATGGTGAAGGCCGCCTTGTAGTCGCGTCCCAAACCCCCGCACCGAGTTCTTGACCCGGATGCCGGTGCCCTCTGCGAGGATCAGCGGATGGCCGCTAGTGCTCTGACCGCATTGGTTCGCCGGGTTGGAGCGGCGCTTCCCTTGCGCCGAGCGGGCGCTCAGACGCTCAGGAACGCTCGTGCGAGGAACCGTCACGGGAGTGTGGAGGAGTCACCGGTGGTCGGATGAGCTCTGTCGTCGAGAGAGAACCAGCCTGCGTCGCTCCCGGTCGATCTCAGTAACGACGACTGTGACCTCATCGCCGGCCTGGACGACATCTGACGGGCTTTCCACGGGGGTCGATGTGAGCTCTCGCAGGTGGACCAGTCCCTCGATCCCGTCAGTGACCTGGACGAAGACGCCGAACGGGACCAGTTTGGTGACCCGTCCGTGCAGTTTCTGCCCCACCGCAGTGCGGTCGGCGAACGTTTGGAAGGGGTCCGGCTGTGTCGTCCGCAAGGACAGTCTGGCCTCCAGGTTCCATGTGTCGAACTGGAGGAACTCAGCTGAGACGCGCTGTCCGACCTGCACCACGTCGAAGGCGGTTTCGATGCGCCGCCAGGACAGTTCGGGGATCGTGATGAATCCGACGCCGGGGTAGACCGGGTGGCCGGGGCCGTCGTCCAGTGCCACGAACACACCGAAGGGTTCGATCGCTGCGACGGTGCCGGAAAGGATGTCGCCGCAGTGCAGTGATTCCAGGAAGGCCCAGAGCTCTGGGTTCTCGGTCGGTCCACCCATCATGCTCCCAGCCTTTCACAAGGAGCTGCGCACTGGGCGGGAGGGCGTCACACTGCAGTTCTGAGGGGTCGTCCGCCCCAGCGAATGCCCTTCTCACTGCGGATGCGGGCGCGTTCCTTCCGTTCGGCGGCGAGAACGTCGCGATGGCGGGCGTTGGCGTTGCGCCAGCGGAGGTATGCGTGCAGGGCCCGGGGCTGGACCGTGTGGTTGGGGTGGTTGGAGTTGGCGATGGTGAACTGCCTCAGAGGTCCGAAGTGGGCTTCTACCGGGTTGGCCCAGGAGGCGTAGGTCGGGGTGAAGCACAGCTCGACCTTGTTCTTCTGGGCCCAGCGCCGGATCTCGTTGCCTTTGTGGGCGGACAGGTTGTCCATGATCACGTAGATCGGTGCTCCGTCGGGACGGGCGGCGCGGATCGACTTCAGCGCGGCCAGCGTGTTCACGGAACCTTTCCTGCGGCGATTGACACCCCACAGGCGGTCGCCGCCGACGGAGTAGCAGCCGTGGAAGAACCGGACCCCGTGGGTGCGGTGATAAGTGGCCGGCAGCCGGTTGGGGTGTCCCTGGCCTGCCCAGCCCGAGCCCGTGGTGGGCCGGATACCAAGGGGGCCGAACTCGTCGAACGCGAAGACCCGGTCGGGGGAAGCGGTCCAGGACCTCCTCGATCCGGTCCAGTTTCACCTCGCGGTCCGGGTCTGGCGACTCCTTCCACGTCTTGGTCCGCTGGAATGTGACGCCGCGGCGGCAGAGGAGGCGTCGTAATGCCTCGCGGCCTATGCGGATGGTCCGGCCGTGGACTTTGCGCAGGTAGGCGGCGAGTTTGCGCAGTGACCAGCGGGTGAAGGGCTGGGCGAGTTTGGCAGGGCGGGTCGTGGCCGTCTGGATGACGAAGTCCTCGTCGTCAGTGCTGAGCAGGCGGGGACGGCCTCCCGCCCATCGAGGGTCCAGGCAGGCGAGGCCGATCTCGTTGAACCTGTGGATCACGTCCCGGACTGTGTCCTCGTCGGCCTGTACCAGCTGGGCGATCACAGGGACACGGTTCCCGCCGGCCGAGGCCAGCAGCATCATCGCGCGCCGGTATCGCACCGAACTCGTGCTGCCCCGGCGCACGATCTGCTGCAACCGCTGCCCCTCCTGATCAGTCAGCCTCCGCACGCGGACAGGCTCTGCCACCGCACCTCCAGCGATCGAATCGGACACCACCCCGCATCCAACCGTCACGACCACCAACCCGGCGAACCAATGCGGTCACAGCACTAGCCTGGCGCACCCTGCGCGCTGAACCGCGCGGTCACCTGTATGTGCCGTGGCAGAGGGGTCTGATGCAGGTCCTTCTGGCCGGGGTTGATCTTCTCGATCTGTTTCCAGAAGGTTCTGACCAGGAGGTTCGTCAGTCCCCGCAGGGTGGAGTAGTCGAGGTTCGCCGAGCGGCGGCGGATGTACTCGACCAGCAGGTCCCTCATCTCGCGGTTGTGGAGCTGGTGGTGGTCGACGGCTTCCTCGACGGAGACCTGCCCGCGGGTGACGGCCCCGCGCAGGCTGCGGGGTGCGGATGCCGGGAAGTGGCCCATCTCGTGGAGGATCGGCCAGCCAGGGTCCCGGCGAAGCTCGTCTTCTCCCCGGCCAGCTCGTGCTTGCGGGACTCGACGGCGTAGTGCAGCAGGCCCTCGGGGGTCAGGTCCTTCAGGTCGATGCCGAAGACAGTCAGCGCGCAGCAGACGTCGAACTTGGTCCGGGTCCGGCGGGCCTGGCTCATGGGCAGCTGGTCGGCCCGTCGGCAGAACTCCTCCAGCAAGGGGTCCTGGGCGACGCCGCGGAACCAGGGCGAGTAGTGGAAGAAGCGGTTGCAGCGGAAGCCCAGCAAGGTGGGACGCACCAGCCTCAGGGCGAACGCCTGGCCGGCCGCGCAGTTCAGTTTCATGCGCAGGGGTTTGTTGTCCCCGGCGTCGTCGCCGACAGGCCGTCCCTCGTCGTGGCCGGATGCCTCCCACCGCTCCTGCCACGTGTTCCCGGGGAAGGTGGCGAGGTGGCTGAGGAAGGCCCGCATGGGGACGCGTTGCTTCCACTTCAGGGCCTCGGACTGGGAGAAGTGGTCCGCCGCGACGTTGACGATGTCCTCCGCCGGCGCCGCGCTGAAGTTGCCCAGCGAGCGCGGCGGCCGGGACGGCGGCGGAGGCGGAGCCGGGAGGATCGCGGTCGGCTTGTAGATGCCGGTCCGGGCAGGCTCCTCGGCCTCGTGGCGGCGGACCCGGTTGGTGGTCGGGCCCTTGATCCGCATGCTGTTTCCGACCTTATTGCCCGGCACCGAACACCGCCTCGATGTCGTCCGCGGCGTACTGGGTCGGCCACGACACCGGCTGCACCGGCCGGGCGTAGTAGGCCCCGAGTTTGTCCAGCAGGTCGTCCAGGCCGACGGCCGTGTAGAGCTCGGTGGTGCTGATATGCGCGTGGCGCAAGATCGTCTGCACTTCGTGCAGCTTCAGCTCGGGGTCCCGGGCCATCCGCTTCGCGGCGGTGTGGCGCAGCACGGCGGATGGCATGTGGACTCGATGCCGGAAAAGCGTGGTTCCGCCACCGCACCGGACACTGTCCTGTCGGTGTGCGAGGTGCCCGACCCCGGCTCAGGTCTCCGCGGGCAGATGGATCGAGGCCAGTTTGGCTGGGTCGACGACGATGTGGATGCCAGTAATCCGCCCTTCGACGACGGTGAAGGCGATGAGGGAGAGAGGGGTTCCGTCGGGGCGCCAGGACAGGTGGCCGGGGATGCCGTTGACCAGCACGGGCCGATGGCGGGCGACCTCGCCGGAGAACATGCGGGCCCCGGAGGCGACCTTGGTGGCGCCGAGGGTGACGACCACGCCGTCGGAAGTGTCGACGGTCAGTTCCACGTTCGGGTCGAGGACACGCAGCAGTGCTTCGAAGTCCCCGCTGCGGGCGGCGGCACCGAATGCCTGGACGACCTCTCGGTGCTCGCGGCCGGAGCCCGCCCGACGGTCCGTGGCGTGGACCTTGCGGCGGGCGCGGCTGGCGACCATCTTGGTGGCGGCGGTGGACTTGCCCAGAATCCGGCCGATTTCGTGGAACGGGACTGCGAACATGTCGTGCAGGACGAACGCCAGGCGCTCGCTCGGGGTGAGCGAGTCGAGCACGACGAGCAGGGCGAGGCCGACCGAATCGGCCAGCGCCGCCTGCTCGTCCGGCGCGGGGTCATCGTCGGGTATCACCACGAGGTTCGCGAACTCCTGCTCGTAGGCGATTTCGGGGTGGGCTCGGCGGGATCTCAGAAGGTCCAGGCTGATTCGGCCGACCACCGTGGTCAGCCAGCCCGCCAGGTTGCCGATGGTCGCCGCGTCCTGCCGGACGAGGCGCATCCAGGCTTCCTGGACCACGTCCTCGGCGTCGGCGTGCGAGCCCAGCACGCGGTACGCGACGGCGCGCAGCCGATCGCGCTGGGCTTCGAACGCCGCGGTCACAAGGCCGGACGGGTGGGCGGTCACGGCTTCCGCTGCTGACGGAGCGAGACCCGGTTGCCGTCCGGGTCCACCGCCTCGATGCGGACCCCGAACGGGTAGTCCTCGGGCTCGGACTCTTCGAAGACGACGCCACGCTGACGCATGATCTCAAAGTCCTTTCGCAGATCGTCGGATTCGAGGATCAGCGGACCGGGAGCGCCCGCTCCCCCCGGCTGTCCCGCGGCCGCCGCATGCGACCACAGGATGATCTGCACCGGGCTGTCGGGAACCCCGACGGTGAGGAACCGTCCGTCGGGCCCCGGGAAGTCGAGCCGTTTCTCCAGGCCCAGCCCCTCGGTGTAGAACTCCAGTGCGCGGTCCTGATCGGTGACGTAGATCGTCACGTACATGATGTTGGTCAGCATCCTGCTCTCGATTCACTCGTTTGAACGACCGTTCGTATGCGGTCGTCGCTCTTATGACGAGTGCCGACGGGAGAAGGTAACAAGACCGGTCCGCGGGAGCGGAAACGCTGCGGGGCCCGTCCCCCAGCGGCCGACGCCCCGACGAGGCGGAGATCCCCCACTCCGAGACGGACAGGTGGAGCTCATCCTGCGCGGCCCGCTCCGCGGCGGTTCGCCGGGGGCCGCTGGCGACTCCTGGTCGGCGACGGCGGGGACTGGTCCGTGCCCGAGCGGGCGGCGCATGGTGCTCATCGCCGCAGTTTCGCAGGAGGTCTGACGACCCGTCCGAGGAGGGCGGCTACATCGGGCGCGGGTCAGGGGTCGCGTAGGTGATGCCGACATCTCCGGCGGTGGTCGCGGCGAGCGCCACGACCTTCCAGATCGCGGCAGGAACGCCGGCCCTCGGACCGTCGTATGTGTCGTTGAGCAGATCCACGGTCAACCCCGCGGACTTGCCGTCCGGCCCCTTGGCCGAGAACTTGACCTGTTCCACTATCCACGGTCCATCGTGGACAGCAACGAACTCCACCGAGGCGTGGTACGCCTCGAAGTCCTTGCCATTCTGGGTGAGGGTGAGAGTGCCCTGCTTAAGGTGGATGCCGACGTCAACCTTGGTCTCGTCCTGCACGATGACGGGTTCGCCGTTGGCGCTCAGGCCCATGGTGCTCTCCAAGGAGAAGGGGTTGGGGTTCAGCTGCTCAGCATTGCAGCTGACTGCCCCCGGAAGAGGGCGTCCAGCAACCGATCGTCACTGGTCGTTCGCGGAGTCGGCGTCTTCTGCTGGGAAGCCAGAGACCGACCTCAAGAACTCGGCGGACACGAAGTAGGGATTGTCGGCATCGCCCAGCACCTCGATCTGGACCGCGTCCCCGTCGCACTCCATCACGCGGTACTCGTCGCCGGCGCTCAGCCTCAGCCCGCTGCCGTCTTCGCCGTCGGAGGCGACCTCGAAGACCTGATCCTTCACCGCGCAGGGCACGTTCCTCTTCGCGAGAGCGGCCTTCGACGCTTTGACTGCCTTCTTCACTCCGGCTTCGGCACAGCGCAGGACCCCATAGCCACCCGTGGCGACCACGGACCCGACGATGATCGTGGCCTTGGCGGGCCCACCGAGGCTCTTGATAACCGTCGTTATCGTCTGGTAGCCACCGAGATTACCCATCCGCGTCTCCCCCACAGCCGTGTCCGGCGATCCTATCGACCGGCCTGCACCCGAACCGACCGTTCAGTAAACGATCCGTTTCTGCACACCCCCGCGACACGCCCGGGAGCCGGGTCCCCAGAGCAGTTCCGGTGTCGAACAAGGGTGTTCAGGAACTTCGGCGTTTCGACCCTGTCCTGTGCCATCGCACTTTGATCACGTGCCATCGGAACTTGAGCGATGGTCTGACTGCTGGCGGCGTAACCAAGATCAGGCCGAAGGCGTTCTCATTCTCATCGCCCCTGCGGTGGGACACGAACGAATGGAGCAACCTTGATGCGTGTGACAACGCTGGCAGCAGTCGCGGCACTGGCCGGCGCTGCGGTACTCGGCAGCGGTACGGCGGCCGCGGCGGACTCCGGGCCGTTCGACAACTCACCCGCGGTCGTCCCGATCGTGGACGTCCTGGCGGCCGCGGCGGACGGCGCGCCGATCGGCTTCTCACCCGCGGACGGCCCGATCGTGGGCGCCCTGACACCCTCGGCCATCAATTGCGTGGCTCCCTGGAAGCAGTGGGGCTTCGGCTTCCAGGACACCTACGCGGCGTGCAACACCACTGCACCAGTCGGCGACCGCTGATCCCACCGCTGTGCGGCAGCGGTGCGGAGCCCTCGCTCTGGGTGAAGACTCCGCACCGCTGCAGGACTCTGGGCCTCTGACCAGAGCGGTCAACCTTCGGTGGCACGTGATCAAAGATCGGTGGCACAGGACAACCCCGCGTAGCGCGCACCGGGCCGTGGTGTCGCCTTGCTCCTAAAATCGAACATGTGCGCTACTGAGGGTATGGCTCCGCTTTTCCCCCACGACTTGATCCGCCTCCAGTACGAGTGGATCCGCACCTACGAGGCGCTCGCCCGGCTCACCCCCACGCAGGGCGCCACCGAGCTGCGCCGCCGGCTCATCGAACTGTCCGAGGAGCTGGCCTCCCATCCCTACTGGGCAGCCCCCGGATCTACGCCCGCCACGCGCGCTGAGCTGGTGCGCCAGGCCCGCGCGTACGGGTGGGAGGAGGCGGCGTGATCCCGCTCAAGCCACGCGGCCTGCTGATCCTCGAGTCGATCTCCGGCTACATCACGGTGCACGGCCGGGGGCCCACGATCCGGAGATCGGGGTGATGGCGGGGTTGTCGAGCACGTCGTCCGTCGCGTTCCAGCTGGCCCAGCTGGAGAAGGCCGGTCTGCTGGTGAGGGGCACGCGGTCCTGGACCAGCGTGGAGCTCACCAGTACCGGGCAGCGACGGCTCGCCGCCGAGCAGAGCGTCGCGGCCGCGCCGGCAGCATCCGGTGGGGCGCCGGGGTGACGGCCGTGTTCTTGGTCGTCCTCCAGCATGCGGAGGGTGGTCCCGAGACCGTGGGTGAGTGGGCGGCCGAGGACACGGCGCGGCGTACTTACCGGCGATGGCTCGGTCTGTACGGCAGCACCGCGGTCATCCGGCTCATCGAGGAGACCGCCGTGGGACGGCAGGTGCTGCGGACGTGGACCGACCAGGGCGAGACCGTCACAGAGCCCGCATCGCGCAGCTGAGCCCCATCACGGTTCCGTCGCCCGACTTCCCAAGCCGGCGAGTGATGAGGGCTTCCGCTTCGGTGTGGCCCCGACCTCGTTGGCCCTCGCGGGTTCGGCGCGTTTTTCCGCAATCGGCCCGCAGCGGTGCGGACGTCACCGATAGCGTCGTAGCGCCAATCCGACAGTGGACGGGGAGGGGCCGATGCCGACGATGGTGGTGGGGTTCCGGCTGGGCAAGGCGGCGACCAGCCGGCAGGTGACGGTCCTGTTCACCGAGTCCGGGGTGCTGCACCGTTCCCACGGTGTGTACGGGCAGCCGCCCAAGCTCGATGCGCCGAAACTGCCGCTGCGCTACCTGCACCCCGGCCTGCCGTGGATCCAGGGCGAGCAGGTGCTGACCGGCCCGATCAGCGCCCTGCGCGGACACCACGCCACCGCCCTGAAGAACGGGTACGACGAGGTCCTCATCCCGCCGGCGTGCGTGCGCCTGGACGTGGCGGAGCGCCCGCTGCCACCGCGGGAGGACCCCCGCGCGCCTGCGCACCTCGAGCTGACCGAGGCGTTCCTCGGGTCCGCTCCCCACATCGCGCAGCCGCTGGACCGTGCTGTCGACGCCTTCCGTACCGCGCTCGGCCTCCCTGTCCGGATGCGGGACGTGACGTGGCGGCCGCGGCAGACGCCGGTCCCTCCCCGGATCGAGGCCATGCTCCGCACCCTCGCTCACGGCTCCGAGATCACCTCCCCGGGCCGGGCGCCCGTGGGCTGGAACGTCAGACCCGAAGCCGTCACGCTGCGCGCCGGCCGGACAGCGCAATCCCTCGACCGTCAGGACGTACTGGAGCTGCAGGCCGCCCTCACCGCGTGGCTGCGCCTCACGCAGCCACCGCCGTCGTAGCCGCCCACTTGCGGGACGGTCTTCCGCGCCGCTGTCCGGCGCAGTCGGGCGCGCGCCCGGCTGCCGGGCGGCGGACGCTGGCGGGGTGGAGTTTCCCGTGTCCGTCGCGCTGGCCGAGCCCGTCACGGTGCTGCCCGTGGGGCCGGGCTGGTGGTACGAGCCCAAGTTCGACGGGCACCGGACGGTGATCAGCGTGGCCGCCGAGACCGTGGTGCTGTACGCGCGGTCCGGCAGGTCGGTGACGTCCCCGTGGATGGATCTGGCTCTGGCGGCGCAGCGGGACCTTGTGCCTGGGACGGTGCTGGATGGGGAGGCGGTGATCTGGAGGGCGGGCCGGATCGACTTCTCGGCGGTACAGGCCCGGGCGGCCTCCACGCCGGCCCGTTCCCGCGAGCTCGCCCGGACCCTGCCCGCGTCCTACGCGGCCTTCGACCTGCTTGCCCACCCCGTCCTCGGCGACGTGCGCGGTAGGCCGTATGCCGAACGGCGGCGTCTGCTGCTCGAGGTGCTGGAAGAGGTCGGCCCCCCGATCCAGGCAGTACCGGCGACGGATGACCGGGACACCGCTCTGGTCTGGTACGAGTCGCTTCAGGAGCAGGGCATCGAGGGCCTGGTGGCCAAGCGGGCGGTCTCCCCGTACCGGGGCGGCCAGCGCATCTGGCAGAAGATCCGGCATACGCAGACCGTCGACGCCGACGTGCTCGGGTACACCGGCACCGCGGCCCGCCCCCACCACCTCGTGGTCGCGCTTCCCGATGGACGCATCGCCCGCTCCCAGCGCCTCACCGCGGTGCTGGCCGGTCAAGTCGCCGCTGCTCTCCGGGGCGTGGCAGGCGCCGAGGCCCGTATGGAGGACGGCGAGATGTACCGGGAGGCGGTCGGCGCCCTGGTGGTAGAGGTCGCGGCGGGCACTACGCGGCACCCCGTGGTCACGGTGGTACGCCTCCACGACTGAGGTCCAACCAACCGCTAGAACATCCCGACCACATCGGCCAGCCAGTGACCCGCGGAATAAGTGCTGGTGTCTGTCGTGGGGAGCCAGATCGCGATGATGAGGCCGATTGGGGTGCCGATCCAGGCCAGCCGGCGCCACCCGAACCGGATGGCCTGGGTGAAGAAGAGGACCGTCAGGAGGATGGAGACCGAGCCCGCGATGATCAGCTTCCAGGGGGCTGACGCGGGTTGGGCGTACAGCCCTTCCACGAAGACGGAAGCCGGCAGGATCACGGCGAAGTTCAGCGGGATAGCCGCGGTGATCCATCTCAGAAGAGCGTGGGTCCCTGTGCTCGGTGCGGTACCGGTGTCTGCGCCAGTCCTGTCCGGCGGGACCCAGGGCGCGCCCTCTCCTGTCCCCTCGGATGCGGTCCGGGGAGGTTCTTCGCGGAAGACGTGGGGACGCTGGAAGGGGATATCCACGGAGCCGACCCGCGCGGGTGCGCTCTGGGAGGGCTCGTTGCTGGGCCCCTTCGGAGTATTCTGCGCGACCCGGTCCCACGCGTCCTCGAAAGCTTCCGACTCGAGCTCGGTGGCTCCGAGGGCGACGACCAGGCGCCGCAGCACGTCCTTGTCGGACAGGGCCCGGCCGGAGAGCCAGGCCGAGACGTGGATGGCCGTTTCCTCCCTCGCCGGGATTCCCGAGGGGTAGGCGGCGCTCTGCAGCTTGGCCAGCGGCCAGTGGTGGGCGCCGGCACGGACCCGTAGCGCGCGCAGCTGTTTGGCCACCGCGGCGGTGTTCGTGGCGTCGGCCAGGTCGGCCGCGAGGGAAGACATCGTCCCCTGGGGCCCGGCCGCGTTCGCCTGCCGGTACGGGGGCGCCGACGCCGTCTGGTGGTCCGCGTCGGAGACGGGAGGGCTGGCCGGCGCCGGGGCGGGGGCTGGGTTCCTCACGGGAGGAGGGCCCTCGTTCTTCATGGGTGAGGGCCCGGCTGAGAGCAGGGGGATGTCTTCGTTTTCGCTGGTCAGGTCACTGTCCAGCGTTGTCTTGGACAATGCAGACAGGGCCGGGGCGGCGGGCTGGACGGTCAGGGCCTGGACGTTTTGGGGGATGACCGTGCCCGTGATGACCGTGGGATCCTGCGCGTGGTGCGGGTCGGGCTCGAGGTGGGCTTGCTCGACGAGGTCGGCGATGGTCTCGTCCGCTTCCCTGCCCTCCTCGACGATGTGGTCGAGCTCGTCGTCGATGGCGTCCAACAGGACCTGCGGCGTGGGACCGGCCGGGGATACCGCGGGGAGGTCCGGCACGGTCAGTTCCTCGACCCGCTGCTGGAGCCGTGCGATCTGCTGCCGTGTCTCCAGAGCCTCCTTGGCCAGCGCCTGCTGGGCCTGCTCGGCGGTGTACCGGCGGTGCTGGGCCTTGTCCAGCTCGGTCTCGGTGCGCTCAAGCCGGCGGTGGGCCTGTTCGAGCTGGAGCTCCAGCTCCGTACGCTCCCCGGCCACGGCCAGGTGCAGCTGCGTCTGCACCGTGTTGATCATGGCTTCGAGCGTCGCGCCCATCTGCCGCAGGGTCGCGACCGTGTTGTTCGCCTTGGCGGCCTCGTCCTCGGCCCGGATCTTGCCTTCCAGCGCGTCGTAGAGCTGCTGATGCAGCAGCTGCACGCTGGAACCCGACTCTTCCGGCCGCCGGGACTCTTCGACCGCCGCGGCGCGCAGGGTCTTCCCGTCGTGGAGGAACGCGCGCCGCTTCACCTCGTCTTTGGCGAACAAGGTGCTGATGAGGCTGGTCAGAAGGGGGGCCGGAATGATCTCGGAGCCGTTGAGGTACTTCGCCCACGTGGCATGCCCGGCACCGGGTATGTCCTGGGCAAGCTGCCTGGTGGACCTCGGCTCGCTGATGCTGACCAGGAACTCGGCCAGCTTGTTCGCCTCCGGCCGGCCCACGAACGACCTCTTCCGCCCCGCCACGCACCCCTCCTTGTCCAGCCCAGACCCTCTTCGTCCAGACCTTCACCGCGCTGACCAGCATTGATGAATCATCAGTCCGTAGACACATCAGATCAGTTCGCAGTCTGGGATCACATCCCCTTCCGCACATCACCCTCGGGAGACTCGAACATGATCTGGGCCGGCCTCTACGACTTCCTCGTCCACGACGTCCTGGGGAACACCACAGCCACCGTCCTGCTCGCCGCGAGCACGTGGACGATCCGCAAGATCAAGGCGGCCCGAACCCGCAGGGACGACCAGACCGAAACGACCACCTAGAACAATGAACGGTTCCAGCGGAGTTCCTCCCGCAGCAGGTCCCCACTGCGCGAGGAGCTCCCGCCCATCCGCCTGCACGGTCAGGGCAGGTTCAGGCGGCGGGGGTCAGGACGGGGTCGATCCAGACGGCTTCGCCTTGCTTGACGGGGACGTCGCACTGGCCGGCTTTGAGGGTGATGCGGAACGCGCCTCGGACATCGACGTTGAACACGCCGACCTCCTTACCGGGCTCAGAGCGTCCATCGGCGACGACTTTGTCGTCGACCGTGATGATGAACTGCAGCGAGTAACTGGAGATCGTGTCGTCCGTGGCGCCGAAGCGGGTGACGAGGGTGGAGTACTTGCGGTCGAGCTGCCAGGTCGTTTCCGCGCAGTCCGAGTTGAGGGTGACGGGGTAAGTCACCAGGTTCACCTTGCGAGCGCCGGTCCCGTAGGGGCTGTAGGTGGTCTTGAGCGGGTTCATGGTGACCAGCGAGGTGGTCGGCCCCGTGGGCGGGGTGAACACCGGGCCGGGGCTCACGGTCGATGACGGGCCTGCCGACGGCGTACTGGCACTCGCCGACGGGCTGGGCGTCACGGTCGGGGTGGGTGTCGGTGTCGGTGTGGGGGTCGGGGAGGATACCGAGGGCTTGGAGTCCGCAGCGGACGAGGCGTCGTCCTGCGAGGCCCAGACCCCCGCGGCGACGCCCACACCCAGCAGGACGAGCGCACAGGCGGCGGCCAGGACGATCCGCCCGCGTCCCCGGCCCCGCACGGGCGCCGGCGGCAGGGTGGGCATCGGCGGGGCGGTGACGGGCGGAACCAGCTGGTGATGGTCCCCACCACCCGCCTCGGCGGCCTCCAGCAGCTGCAGATGGGCGCGGGTCCGGTCCAGATCCGCGACCAGATCCGCACGCCGCCGGTTCAACTCCGAGGCCTGCCGGGCCAGCGCCTCGCCCTGCTCCCGCAACTGCTCGACCGCCCGCGCGTCCTGGGCGTCCGCGCCCTGAAGGCGGGCGAGGTTCTGGCCGAGCTGCCGCTCGCTGTCGCGGACCGCGGCCAGCTCGATGCCCAGCTGGTTCAGGGCCCGCTCGCCGTCCAGCAGGCGCAGCAGCAGGGAGTTCTGGTCGCTGCCGCGGACGTCCGCGCCGAGCCGCACGAGGAGGTCCCGGTAGGCGTCGAAGACCTCTTGGCCCCGCTGCTCGCCGTGCTGGTCCCCGGTACGGCGGGAGACCTCGGTGAGCAGGTCCCGCAGGAAGTCCCACGCCGGCAGGTTCGCGCCCAGGACGTACTTGCGGATCGTGGAGTCCTTGTACGCGGGATACAGCTGCGCGAACTCCCGCGAGCTCAGCCCCGTCAACGTCAGGAGCGTACGGACGCGCTGTCCGAAGTCGGCGCGTAACCGGTCGCGTTCCTCACGCGGTACCGGCCCGGGCACACGTTCGGGCAACCCGTTCTCCCCGTGCTGTGTCACTGGTCCTCCCCCGCACCAGTACTGGTGCCCCACCCGACAGAAAACCCGCCCCACTGGCGCACTCGCCCACCAGCAGCGGGTCGGATCACTGTATGAGCATCACCCCGCCCGGTTCAGGGGAATGCCTGACAGCACGTCACCAGGCGCCTGCCTTGCCCGTATCTGAGCGGGATCCCGATCCACCGTCTGGAGGTTCGCCATGTCCCCGACCGCCATCCTCATCCTCGTGCTGCTCGCTCTCGCCGGCACGGGCATCACCTACACCGTCTACCGCAAGCCGGCACTCGGCACCGCCATGGTCACCGCCACCACCGTCCTCACCCTCCTCTACACCCTGCTCCGCACCTGACCGCAGCCGCACGGGCCGCAGGCGGAAGTGGCCATGCACCGGGGCAGGGCGTGCCGTTTCTGCGGTGAAACAGCACGCCCGCCTGGGTGACGGCCCCACCGTCTTCCTCCCGGCCAGGCTGGCGGAGCGGCTACAACCCTGGGCGTGATCAAGAACCTGCTGCGCCGCGGCCTGCCCGCGCTCGCCCTGTCCGTCCTGCCTCTGCTTGCCACCACCGCGCCAGCCAATGCCGCAGACGGCCCGGCCTCGGCCGCCACCCTGCCCTCCCGGGTCGAGACGGCGTCCCTGTTCGAGGGCATCGACCGGATCCCCGTGGCCGTCGAGTCCCGTGACGGCTATGTCCGCACCGCCTTCAAGCACTGGAACGCCGGCGCGATCGTGGACGACGGTTGCAACACCCGCGCCGAGGTCATCCTCGAAGAGGCCGTTGAGCGGCCCGAGATCGCGCCGGGCTGCAAGCTCGTCGGCGGGCGCTGGTTCTCCCCGTACGACGACACCTGGGTCACCGCCGCCTCCGGCCTCGATGTAGACCACCTGGTCCCGCTCGCCGAGAGCTGGGACTCGAAGTAGGCGATGTTGTGCTGGCTGCATCATTCCGCCTGGCCCGGTAGGGGCCCTGGCCTGGTCGGGAAGGGGGGGCGTGTCACTCGTATGGGTGACGGTGAAGCCTTCGGCTTCGGGTGATCTCGGTTCGACGCCACGATGTTGCATCTGATGCAACCGTTGGAGCGGGCGTGGATGCAGTTGATGTGCCGGGCTCGATGCGCTTGGTGATGCCGGGCAATGTTCGGGCCCTGGATCCGGCGCCGACGATGTTCGACGCGATGCTCGCGGGCTGGACGCGGCAGCAGCAGAGCCGCCTTCTGGCGCGGAAGACGATCGCCGACCGGATGAGTCTGGTACGCCGGTTCGCCCTGTTCAACGGCACGTACCCGTGGGAGTGGACCCCGGAGGACGTCGAGGCATACTTCTCCGCCCAGATGTCCGGCCCGTTGCCGCTGGCGCACTCCACGGTGCGTGGCCAGCAGAGCGACCTGCGCCTGTTCTGCACGTTCGTCACCGATGCCCGCTACGGCTGGGCGGCCGCCTGCATAGAGGAGTTCGGGCGAGCACCGGTCCAGGTTTGTCACGACTGGAACACCGCCGACCACGTCGCCGACTACGAGGGTCGGCCCGGACGCCGCGCCCTGACCTACGACGAACTCCAAGCTCTCTTCGACGCGGCGGACGAGCGGGTCGATTCCATCCGCAGGCGAGGTCGCAAGGGCGTGCTGTCGGCCTGGCGGGATGCCGTGTTGCTGAAGGCGGTGTACGCGTACGGGACCCGGAGGCGCGAGACCGCGATGCTGGACCTCCACGACCTTCGGCACAACCCGCGGGCGAAGGCTTACGGCAGGTTCGGCGCCCTGGAGGTCCGGTTCGGGAAGGCATCGCGGGGCAGCCCGCCCAAACGCCGCACGGTGCTCACCGTTCCGGAGATGGACTGGATCGTGCCACTGCTCACGGAGTGGACCGCCGAGGTCCGGACCGGGTTCGGGGTGGGTGGGCATCCGGCGCTGTGGGTGACCGAGCGCTGCGGTCGGATTAGCCTGCGACGCCTGGACGAGGTGTTCTCCCTGGTCCGGGATCTGGCGGGGCTGCCGGACGAGCTGGAACTGCACTGTCTGCGGCACACCTACATCACGCACCTGATCGAGTTCGGGTACCCGGAGCGGTTCGTCCAGGACCAGGTCGGCCACCGCTACGCGTCCACGACGGCGATGTACACGTGGGTGTCGGACGAGTACCGCAACCGGCTGTTGGAGGACTCGCTTCGCCGCCGCGCCGCCCGCGCGGCCACACGAGTGGGAAGGGAATCACGGTGATGAAGCAGATGGGGTTCCGCTGGAACCTGCGTCGCCTGATGGCCGCCCGCGACATGTTCCAGACGACCGACCTGGTGCCCAGACTCGCCGAGTACGGCATCCGTCTCTCCCGCGAGCAGGTGTACCGCCTGGTCACCCAGGAGCCGCAACGCCTGTCGATGGACACGCTCGCCGCGCTTTGCGGGATCCTGCAGTGCACGCCGGCCGACCTGATCGAGGTCGTCGAGGTCCGTAGCCAGGTCGTGAAACCGGCAGCGTCCGGCGAGAGCACCTCCCAAGCGGTCGCGCCGCCCGCGCGCCGGACCCAGATCCGCCGCCCCGAGGGCCTGTGACCACCGCCGTCGGTCAGGTCCCCGCTACCTGGGTCGAACTGGCCAAGATGCTCACCGCGTTCCTGCCGGAGCTCGGCCCCGAGACTGCCGCGGATGTAGTGGCCACGCTGACGCCCTCCGCGCGCGGCCGGATCCGCGCGCACCTGGGCAAGCATCCCGATGCCCTTGTCAGCGGCGCCTCCCTCGCGCCTCCCGCCGTGCAGAGACTGATCAGCGCCCTACGCGAGCAAGGCATCGAGGCCACGGCTCCGGCCTGCATGCGCTGTCGACGCGTCCGCCGGCTGCGCCGCCTTGTTCCCGGCGGCAGGGTGTGCCTGGGCTGCGAAGGCATCCTCGCAGCCCACGCCAACGTCGGCACCTGCACCGCCTGCACCCGGATCAGGCCCCGCCCTGTCGGCGACACCTGCACACCCTGCCGCTGTTTTCGGCGGGGTGAACGAGAGCCACGTGGGCGGTGGTTTCGGGAGCCGCTTTGGTCCATCCGTGCAGGAGATGGACAACGATGTAGGTCCATGATCGGCGGCGGGAATGGGAGCCACCCTGATCGAGTGATGTCGGGTTGGGAGTGTCTGCGACCGCGGATCGATGTAGGCCAGTAGTTTGGTGGTCTGGGCCCTGCCGGTCCGTGTCCCTGACAGGCGCGGTGCGGACGGGCCCGCCTCTTTGGTCGAGCCGGCCTGCCGAAGGACCGGTTCACGCGCTGTCAGCGGTGGATGGGATGATCCCCGCGGCGGGCGTGAGCACGTCGATGTCTCGACTGGGGGTAGCTCGGATGGAAGCTTGGCAGGATCTTTCAGCACTGGTGAAAGAGCGCCTGGAGGCCGTGTCGTCCAGTGAACGGGGCGTTTTCGCGGCTGGCGTTGCCGAGCGGTTGATGAGCTGGCACGAGGCCCTGCCGGAGGATGAACAGGCCGACTTCACCCTGAGCCTGCGCCCGCTTCTGAACTCGGTCTGGGAAGGCGCTCTCGGCGATTCGACGGCGTTCACCGCGATCAACCGCGGCGTGGCCGACTACATGCTCAGCGATTACTGCCACAACGACGGCCAGGACGGGCCTGACGACGCGGACGAGTCCGCCGCTGCCGCGACCCTCTATGCCGCGCATGCATACCTCTTCGGGTGCAAGGACTTCGCGGCCTGGGTCAGCGACCGGGGCGTCGAGGCCGTCGACCAGCACCTTCAGTACCTCGCCGAGCAGGAAGAGGAAGACCTTCCTGACCCGGACGAGGCACTGATCGCCGAGCTCCAGCGTCAGCTGCGGGACCTCGACCTCATCGCCGAGCGTGCGAAGGAACTGCGTCACGCCAAGTTCGGACTGCCCATCGACACGTCCATCCGACTCCGCGTCGAGTTGCGCACTCCTCTTTCCAGCCGGGACTAACCGGTAGAACTTCCCCGTCAGCCTCGTCGTTCGGCTTCAGTGATGCGGAAGCGGTAGGACTCGGTGCCGGTCTGGATGAGGGTGCAGCGGAAGGTGATCCGGTCGGCGATGGCCGCGCAGAGGCGGGGGTCGCCGAAGGTCTTGTCCCACTCGGCGAACGGGGAGTTCGTGGCCACGGCAGTCGCCTTGCATTCCTCGCGCTCGGTGAAGATCTGGAACAGCAGCTTGGCGCCCTTCTTGTCCAGGTTCAGATAGCCGAACTCGTCCAGGCAGAGCAGGTCGACCTTGCTATAGCGGGCGATCACCGACGACAGGCGGCGGCCAGCCTCCGCCTCGGCGAGCTCATTCACCAGGGCTGAGGTGCTGGTGTAGCGGACGGACAGGCCGGCCTCGGCGATCGCGGTGCCGACCCCGATCAGCAGGTGGGACTTGCCGGTGCCCGAGTCCCCGATCAGGACGAGCGGGCGGCCCTGCTGAACCCAGGACGGGGACTTGAGGTCGGCGACGACCTCGGGGCTGACGTTGGGGTTCTTGTCGTAGTCGAAGTCCTCCAGCCGCTTGGGGCGGGGGAAGCGGGCGGCGCGGACGAGTCGCTGCTGGCGGCGGACGTCCCGGTCGGCGATCTCGACCTGGAGGAGGTCCAGGAGGAACTGCTTGTAGGTGGCCTGCTCACGGCGGGCGGCGGTGGACAGCTCCACGAACCGCTCCCGGAAGGCCGGCAGCCTCAGGTCCCGGCAGGCCTCGTCGATCAGCGCGTCCTCGGGATCGCCTGGCAGGGGCATCCGCCGGGCCGGAACCTGATCGGTTGCCTCTTCGGTCTGGGTGGCGGTCATGCGCTCGTGCCCTTCCTCGTGGTGGCGGTGTTCTTCACCGGCATCAGCAGCCGGTCGTACTTGGACATGTCCGGCAGCGCGGAACGGGCGTCGGAGGGCAGGCGCCGGGTGTTCAGGGAGATCACCTTTGCCCCTTGATCTGCCGGTTCCACCAGCTCCTGCTCGACCGTCTCGTCCTCGTCGTCGGCCGAGCCGTTGTGCGCGTGGAGGTCGCTCTCGTCGGTGTCCTCGATGGCCTTGCGGGCCTCGATTGCCACGAGATCCGTACTGATCGAGCCGATCCTGACGACCGTGGCCATCCCGGCGATCACGGCATGCGCGGGCAGCTGACGGTGCAGCAGCAGGACCTCGATCAGCTGCCGGGTGCCTTCCCGGTCCCCGCACTTCTTCTTCGCCGCCGCCCAGAACGCCTCATGGGTCTTGGTGAACCCGCCTTCGGCCCGTGCCTGCGCGAGCGCGGACGCCCCGGCGAAGGCACCAGGCTTGACCAGCAGGATCTCCAGGTAGTGGTCCAGAATGTCGTGGAAGGTGTAGCGGCGGGTCAGCCTGGGGTGGCGGGCCACGACGTGACGGCCGTCGTAGATCCAGAGCTCGTTCGCCCGCAGTTTCACCCGTACCTTCAGGCCGATGAACTTCGCGGGGACCGAGTAGTAGCACTGGCGGACGGTGACCCGGCCGTTGCGATGGACCACCGGGGTCAGGTCGATCCCGCAGTCGTATTCGTCCGCGGGCAGCGGTCCCAGCAGGGGCCGTTCCTGTTCGAAGTCGAAGCCGATCGAGGTCGGCCGGCCGTGGACGTGCCGGGCATCCTCGGCGACGTCAATCGCCGCAAGGCGCTCGTTCAGCTCGGCCAGCGATTCGATCTCGGGCGGCGGGACCAGATGCTTGCGGCGGAACCTCCTGCCTTCGTGCTCGACGCCGCCCTTCTCGTGGGCGCCTTCCTCGCCAGGCGTGCAATAAAACGCCGAAAATCCATACCAAGATCGAAATGCGGCCCATCGGGCCGACTCGGTGCGTGAACGCCCGAACAGCACCTGCTTGACCGCGGGCTTGAGGTTGTCATACCGAATGTGGACCGACGGGACACCGCCCAGAGACTCGAACGCTTCCACGTGCCCTTCGAAGAACGCCTCCTGCGAGGCGGTCGCGAACACCCGGTGGACGGCCTTGCCGGAGTACGACATCCGGAGCGTGAACAGCACGCACTTGCGCCGCTGACCGGCCAGGTCAAGCCACACGTCCGCGAAGTCGACCTCCGCCTCCTCGCCCGGATTCTTGGACTGCGGCACCGTCCCGTCCAGGTGCCGGCGGCCCTCCTTGGCCTCCAGGACCAGTTCCGGACGGCGTTTGCGGACGTAGTCCCGCACCGTCGAGTACGCCGCGAGCTCGAAATCGTGCTCGGCCGCCAGACGTTCCCGGATCCGGTCGATGGTGTGTTTCTGCTTCGCCGGGGCCACCAGATCCGAGCGCAGCATCGCGTCGACGAAGCCCTTCACCGGCTCCAGCACACTCTCGCGCGGCGGCGGCTTCCTCCGCTTCGCCGGCACCGGACACACCAGCGCCTTCGCCACCGTGTTCCGCGACACGCGGTACCGCTGAGCCAGCACCCGGCCCGACACCGTCGGATCGAGCCGCTTGTCCCGGCGGATCCGCTCAAAGATCCACTCACGCGACCTGTACACACCGGTCTCCTGACATGACCGTGATCAACAAGCACAGAGTGTGAGGGGCCAATCAGCTCAATGCACTGATTACGCCAACAGCAGCATGTTCCACACCATCACACCGGGTGGCTCCCAAACTCACCGCCCAAACCCGCGGCTCTCGAAACGGCCGCCCCAGCGGCTCCACTTCACCCCGCTAGAAACACTGCCGCCAACGAGCCCAAGCCTCCACGCGCTCGTGCACCGGGTGCGGACGACCCAGCCACATGGACCCGTGCACCACCTGCCGGCCACGCCCGCCCGCCCCCTGCGCGCTGTGCTCGGCCAGTTCACCGGTCTGCGCCCGCTGGCCGCTCGGGCCGGTCTGCAAGCCCTGCTACGCGCTCGCCCGCCGCGAGCCCGGGCCGTGCCCCGGCTGCTCGGCGGTGAAGGTCCTGATCGCCCGCATCGGCGGCCAGAGGACCTGCGGCCCCTGCGCCGGCCACCCCGACCCGTACGCGTGCCCGCGCTGTGGCGCGGCCAGCAGCCCCATCACGGGGGATCTGTGCGACCGCTGCGCGGTCGACCATCACCTCAATGCCCTCCTTCATGGCTGCCGGGCCCCGCTGCCCAGCTGGCAGTCCTGCGCGAGGCCCTCATGGCCGCCGAGCACCCGCGGACCGTCCTGACCTGGCTGCGAACCTCGGCCTCCGCGCGCCTTCTGCATGAGACCGCTGCGTGCGGCCGGCTCCTCACCCATGTCGACCTCGACATCGTGGCCGGATCGGGACGCGGTGCCGCCCAGAGCACGGACTACCTCCGCAGTCTCCTGGTCGCCTTCGGTGTCCTGCCTCCACGCGACGAACATCTCGCGGCCATCGAGCGCCACCTCGCCCGCACGCTCACCCGGCATCCGGAGTACGCCATGCTCCTAGGCCCGTATGTCCGCTGGTCGGTGATGCCCCGGGCCCGTCGCAGGGCCACCCGCTCCGCCAGCACCCGCGGCCGCGCACGGTGGGCGTACACCCGCATCAACACGGCCGTCGCCCTTCTGGAGCATCTCGCCTCGCTCGACCTCACCTTGCGCGACGCTACCCAGCTGGAGATTGAACGGTGGCTCGCCGCCGGTCCCAGCACCCGATACGAGGTGCGGGACTTCCTGGTCTGGACGGCCCGGCGCGGCCACAGCGACGACCTACTGGTTCCTCACCGGGGCAAGGCCGAACCAGAGGGAATCGACGAGGACACCCACTGGGACCTCCTCCAGCAGTGCCTCCACGACGAGGACCTCCCCCTGGACGTGCGGGCGGCTGGATGCCTGCTCCTGCTGTTCGGCCAGCACCTCACCCACATCATCACCCTCACCACCGGGCACCTCGACCACCAGGACAGCCACCAGACCATCCGCCTCGACAGCACCCCCATCCGCCTCCCGCAGCCCCTCGCCACCCTTCTCACCCGACTGATCGACCAGCAGCCCAGGCAGGGATGGAGCGGCAACACGCCCGGCACCTGGCTCTTTCCCGGCAGCCTGCCGGGCACCCACCGCTCCGCCAGCTCCCTCGCCCGAGCCTTGACCAGACACGGCATCCCCATCCGTGCCTCCCGCGCGACAGCCCTGGTCAAGCTCGCCGAAGAGATGCCGCCCGCAGTCCTGGCCCCGCTCCTCGGGCTCCACGTCATCACCGCGCTGCAATGGCGCCGTCGAGCGGCAACCGACTGGACCGCTTACCTCCAGGCCCGCCAGCGCGGGCTCGCGGACAGATGACCGCCGTCCGGGCCGTGATCGTTGCTGGCCTCGGTCATCCCGGTCTCGCAGGCAACGTGAGAGGGGAAGCCGCTTCAGCCAGCTCCGGTGCGGGCAGAGGCAATGCAGCATGCTGCTAGCGCAGCACTGGGCAGTTGGCAGCCTCGTACTCGTCCGCGATGGTGAAGACGCTGGCACACCTCGGGCACTCGGCTTTGCCGAAGAGATGCGCGATTCCCTCAGCGAGTGCGACTTCCCCATCGCGGACAGCAATCTCGTACATCCACCGGCCGACGCCCGTGAGCTCCTCGCCGGGTCTCGGCTGCAGATCACGCCGGTTCACGTCACCCAGGTTCCAGTCCCGGATCGCCGAGTAGCACCCGTAGGCGCCGATGGCAACGGTCACCTCCACACCGCAGTGAGGGCACCGCAGGTCGTAGAAGTCGTCCGCGAAGTCCCCCAGGACGTTGGCCCAGTGGTACTGCTCCTCGACCGCGAGCAGAGCGCGGAAGGTAACCAGGTAGTCGGATGGCCGCGACTGCAGGTGCCGGTCCAGGAGGGCACCGAACTTGGCAATCACGTCGGCGCTCTCAGCCAGCAGTTCGTCACTGCCATGGTGGCCGGCCGCACGCTCCATGATCTCGCCTGCCAGGTGGCGTGCCTCCCGACTCCTCGATGCGAGGCGCACCAGTCGGGGGAGGGCAGCGATACTGGCGGGCGACACCAGGTCATGCTCGAGGATCAGCCGGTGTCCCAGCTCCGTCCACGCTTCGGAGTCGTACTCGCGCTCCACCCGAGCGAGAAGCTCAGGGACGCGATCTACGTCAAAGTGACAGTCGTGCATCTGTGCCCAGTTCACCACCCAGGCATTGAACCGTCCCGCGGGCTTCGAGTCGACTTCGGACCCCAACGGCTTCCCGAGAGCCATCCACAACTTGATGCCTGGCTTCGTGAGGTGCGCTGCCTGTTCTCCCGGATACCAACGTCGTCGCCCAGGGGAGTCGTACCGCCATCAGGGGAATACCGCACGCTTCGAATGCCGCTCCCCGCCAACAGGGGCCTCCGCCTGGACCGCGAAGCGCCGCGAGGCCTATGCCAACGACCTCGCCGCCCCGACCTCGCTGATCGCGGTCACCGCGAAGTCCAACCGGTCCAAGGCCGACAAGGACCCGGGCGAGTGGCTGCCCCCGACCGCGACGTACCACTGCGCGTACGTCACCGGATGGGTCGAGACGAAGCTCCGATGGTCCCTTGCCGCCGATGACCGCGAGCGCGAAGCGCTTCTCGGGCTCGCCGAGGACTGCCCCGGAGCCACCGTCGCCTATGAGACCGTCCCCTTCACCACGACGAAGTAGCCGGGCTCCCGCCCCTGCCTACAGCGGCACGGCCAGCCGCGACCCGATACGGAAACGGAGCTCCACGGCGGCCTGACGGATCTCCTCGGGGTGCCCGGCGTCGTCGAGCACCCCGAGGAGCACCATCACAGCCCGAGCTTCGTCCCCGCTGATCAGCTTCAGGCGCTGCTCGGTGGCCGAGTCGAGGAGCACGTCCAGCAAGTCGTCGTCCATACCCGGAACAACGCCGCCCCGGCCCGGCCGTCACAGATTTGACGGGGGCCCTGGTGGGCGAGGTTGTCATACCGAAGCGCTTCCCTGTCGCGGCGAGGCGTCGGCCTGACCAGTAGCGTCGTCGAGCGCGTACACGTTCTGTCGTCGCTGCCGATGTAGAGATCCCGGCCGCCCCGCCAGTCTGCGCCGCCAACGGCTGGTGGAACCCGAGCACGACGAAGTCCCCGTCGGCACCGGACCGGTGGGGGCTTGCTGGTGATGTCGTCGCGGACGGTCAACTGCGGGTGGACCACCATGCGAATGCCGCGCCGCCGACGGGGCGGCTCGCATCAGCCGACCCGCCCGAGGGTTTGCTACTTCGGCATCACAGCCCGCAGGACGCTCGGGATATCGGCCGGGTCCACGAGCACGAGCGCGACGGCACCCAGGACGAGCACGGGCAGCGTGCGAGCAGCCGTCGCGAGAACGGCGGGCACGTCCGGAGTGGCCGCGCGGTACAGGGCGTACACGGCGAGGCCCGCCAGGACGAGGGTTCCTAGCAGGGTCAGGAACAGAGGGTTCACGGTCGTGATCCGTTCTACGGTGCCGGCACACCCGGCTTCACGCCTTCGCCCTCGAAACCGGGCCCAAGACAGTACGGGCGTCGGGCGATCTGCATCACAGCTCATCGGGCGTTGGGTCTGGTCTTTCCCCTCTGGCTCCCGTCGCGTGCCCTTGCGTGACCGGGACGTTGATGCGGTGGGGCTTCATGGCGCTCCGGTGGTCGAACTCGGCGACGAACCGGCTGCGACCGGAGAGCGTTAGGCGCTGGCTACTCGGGCCGCTGTGGGTAGGCCGCCGCGCCCCCGCGACCGCCTGTTTCATAGGTGGTCACCGTTGCAACACGGCGCTGCGGGGTCGCCCACCTGCAGCGATCAAGTTTCATGAGGCGTTGCAAACGGTGGGTCGTCTGAAGTACCCGTGAACGGGCGGCGGTCTTTGGGGACGGCTGGCCGCACGCACCGCCGTTCGCGGCCGGCCATCCCAGATCAGCCTGTGATGCGATCCTCCTCCTGCTCAGCGGGACGCGATGATGCCCGTCGGCGGGCAATCCAGGCGCCGATCGTGAGGACGAGCCCGGCGCCCAGGCTGCCGAGGAACTCGGGCAATGCCGCCCAGGCCAGTGCGAGCGCAGTGTTCACGCGACATCCGCCAGGGGCCGCCGACGTCGGTGTTCGAGGCCGAGTCGCCGGAGCTTGCGCATCACGCGCTCGCCAGCCTGAGGCGGCAACCCGGCGGTACTCGCGGCTTCGGCCCAGGATCCGCCGCCGAGCGCGAAGGCGTGGACGATGCGCCGCTCGTCCTCCTTGAGTCGGCCGAGGACGGCGCAGGCGTCGCCCCGATCCGGGGACCAGGTCAGGGCCTCGTCCTCGATCCGGTACGCCCCGCCAATCAGGTCGTGGAGGGTCTCCCCAGATGGGAACTGGTAGTCCAGCATCCACACCCTGCCGGGGCCAGACTTGCGCTGCCACAGCGGCATCAGATCGCGGTGCACTGCGCGCGCCTCCCGCCGCAGATGGTGCAGCTCGACCCCATCGGCGGGTGGACCTGCGCCAAGGGCATCGATCCAATCGCCGAGCAGCGCGGTCGAGACCGCCTCCAGCCATTCCCCATCCGTACGGGAGATGCCCAGGTACGTCCGCGCGAAGGAGGCGACGGCAGGCTTCCAGTCGTCCACCCCCTCAGACTCCAAGATCGCGCGGCGAGCGCACAGAGCAGCGGCCACCGCCGACTCGGCCTCGGCCCGGACAGCGGGGTCGCTGGCGCCGGCCCGCACGAGGAAAAGCATCAGCATGCGGCCGACGAGGATCGCCAACAGGCGCACCACCGGCCGAGGAGGACACGACTGGAGGAGGTTGTCGGCGCTCAGCTGGCGTGCCTGCCGCTGGATCGGGCCGACTTCGGCGACGGAAGTAGCGATATAGCTGAGCCACGCCCGTCCCTGTGTAGGCAGGGGGTAGGGGTAGAACACGTCCCCTCGATTCGGCTTGGTGCGCGGAGCCCGTACGACGCAGCGCTGTGGGGTGCTGTCGATGCCGAGGACCAGGAAGCCGCGAGTCAGGTCGAAGTTTCCATGGACGGTCGCTTCCCAGAGCCCCCCACCGAAGGTGGTGTTGTAGGGACCGCCGAACTCCATGTGGCTCATCATCTGCTGCTCCCTGCTGCTTGGTGTCCAGCCTTCACTGCTCGGGCCCGGCGCGGCAGCGGAGTGTCAAAAAATCTTGGGACAGAAAAAAGTGAGCTCGTTGTTGGTAATGACGGCTATTCGGGAGGGGTGAGTAGGCCTCTCTTGAGACAGTCGTGACATGCGGGCGGGTTGGGTAGGTTGCAGGATGATGGCGTTGCGGCACGGATCTCCGTGTAGCCGCTTAGCCTGCGGTCCATGAATCTGGATGCTGAACTGAGCGCGCTGGCAGCGCAAGAGGATCTCCCCTCCGACCTGGTGTGGCGTCTGCTCCGGCATCCGGCGGCCCGCCGCTCGATGGCGCTGCGGCGCCGGGACCTGACCGAGCGGCTGATCGAAGAGATCATTAAACTCGGCTCCGCACGTTCCCTCGCGGCCAACACCTCCGTGCCCGCAGACGTCAGGGCTCACCTGGCGGAGCACCCGGAACCGTCGGTCCGGTGCGGAGTCGCCGCGAGTGTCGCGGACGAGCCGCCGGGGTTGCTGGCCCGCTTGGCGGATGATCCGGATCCCTCCGTGCGGTCGTTTCTCGCGATGAACGATCGCCTGTCGCCGGAACTGCTGGCCCGCCTGGCCTCAGACCCAGAGTCCAGTGTGCGGTCGTCGATCATCCAGCACTGGCGCGATGCCCCGGACTGGGTGCGTAGGGCTCTGCTGACGGATGCCGATCCCAACGTCCGTAGGGACAGTGCCTCGGCCTACTCCCCGCCGGCGGACCTGCTGCCAGGTCTGCTCGCTGACCCTGTAACCCGTGCCGCCTCTGTCCCATACGCAGCCCCATCGCTGGACCTGGCTACCGACCCGGATTCCGCCGTGCGCGAGGCCATCGCCGCCCATCCGGATCTGCCTGCCGACCTGCGTGATCTGCTGGCAGAAGACCCGGACATCTTCGTCCGCAACGCGATCGCGGCCCGCCCGGACACCCCGCTGGCTCTGCGTGAGCGGATCTTGGCCAGCGTGGAGACCGACAGCCCCCTCGCGGAGTGGATCCTGTCGTCCCGCCGCAACCCACACACATGTCCCTCACCAGCACCGGCCCCGCCGATTCTCACCCGAGAACAGGCAGAAATGCTCCTAGCCAGGGCTGACTTGTAGGCATGACTGGCAGGTAGCCGAAGAGGGCCAAGACCCCGGCCTTCGACGGGCGCACACGGCGTCAGCGGATGAAAGGACAACTGAACATGGCGCACATCGAGCAGAACGGCGAGCAGTCCGACCCCCTGGGGAAGGGCGAGCAGCCGGGATGCCGAGGTGCACACCGCAACGAGCGCTCTCCCCTCGACCTCATCTTGGCCATCCGATCAGTGACCTGCGAAAACGTGACCGCGATCCAACCAGCACTGCGCCTCCCCATTCCGCGCCATAGGGACCTGTGCTCCTCCCGGGTCCAACCGCCGGCTCGCTGAGGGCGGCACCTGCCGGTTTGAGGTGTGCCGCCCTTTGGCGGGCTGGACATGGAGCAGCTATCGATACAGCGCCAGCGGCTCGGCCGCGTACGTGCCGTCCGGCAGGAGCGCGTCGGTCAGCTCGAACCACTCCTCCTCCCCGGTGGGGCCGACCCAGGGGACCCGGGCGCCGGCTCCCTGCCTCGCCAGATGGTCTTCGTGTGTACGAGACCTGAGCATGGGCATGGTCTCCAGGCCGTCGGACGGGCCGACAGCGGGAGGGGACCATGAACACGTACCGCGAGGACAACGCAGAACAGCACGCCCGCAATGCGGTGATCGCAGACACTCCGGCTGAAGCCACCGGACAGGGTCTGGCTGCGATTGCGTTCGCCCTGCTGGAGGTCGCGCAGGCGATCCGCGAAGCCACGGCCGCCAAGGACTGCTGACGAGGGCGTCCACTGGCGCTCGGTAATGCTGGCGCAACGTGCGGGGCCAGACCGGTGCGCCAGGTCCGGCCTCGCACGTTTTGCGGCGGACGCTACCGGCCGTCGTACACCGATACTTTCTCCGCCGCGTGTGTGCCGTCCTGCAGAACTGCGTCGGTCAGCACGAACCGCTCCTTCGCCCCGGTAGGGCCCTTCCAGGTGACGCGGGTGCCGGCGGAACGGCTGCTGGGCAGGTGCACGGGCTGGCCGTCGGAGGCGCGGGCGCCGAGCAGGGTGTAGGTGCGGACCGGCTGTACGCCCGTGGCGGCCGGGGGGGTGCTGGAGACGACCGCAGTCTGGCGCCGGCGGAGCCGGTGCCAAGTGGCCGCGCCTACGAGGAGGGTGAGGCTGCCTAGGAATTCCGCGGTCCAGCCGGTGAGCACGTCGCTCAGCATGTCGTGTCCTCTTCTACGTCGTGGTGAGGGGCGGAGCATGGAGGGACGCCGGTGCTTGTGTCGCGTCCTGGGCAGCAGAGTGCGACGAGCGGGGGCAAGCCCCGCAAGTCCCGCCGGGTGGGCGCCGGTTCCTCATCAAAGCGCGTGAGATTGCCGTATGAGCCCACGAATGCAGAGCCTTACGCCGAATGGTGGGCGCCCCACCTCCTCCACGTCCTCCGGGACTTGCAGTGCGCGCACCCGTGTGTGCGTTGTAAGCCGCCACCTGCCTGGTCTGGTTCTTGATAAGTTGCCTTATCAAGAACCAGACCAGGCAGCGGAGAAGACGTGGGCGGAGCCGTCGCGAGGAGAGGATCTGGCGACGCCGGCAGCACAGCGGCCGGGATCAGCGGCACCCTAGCCTCGACCGCGCCCGCCGGGCCGGCCACGGTGGTCGGGCCCAGGCAGGAACTGTCAGCCGCCGCCCGCACTGCGATGGCCAAGGGCGTCCCAGCCCAGACCGCCCGCGGCTACGCCGGGGACTGGCAGCGCTTCGAGCAGTGGGCCGCCGAGAACGGGCTCCGCGCGATGCCCGCGAGCGCCGAGACGCTGACCGAGTACGTCGCCTGGCTCACCGTCACCCCGCGCCCGCGCACCGGCCGCCCGTACAAGCCCAGCTCCATCGACCGGGCGATGGCCTCCATCGCCGTCGCCCACCAGGCCGCCTCCCTCCCCCAGCCCGCCCAGACCGGCGCCCGGCTGGTCCTGCGCGGCTACGAGGCGGAGCTGAAGCAGACTAAGGACCCCCGGGGCAAGGTGCGCAAGGCCGGCGCCGCGACCCCGCGCGTGCTCCGGCAGATGATCGCCGCCACCGACACCGCCACCCTGATCGGAGCCCGCGACGCCGCTGCCCTCACCAATGGGTTCGCCCTCGCCGCCCGCTCCAGCGAGGCCGCCCTGCTCGACTGGGAAGACGTCGCCGAGGCCGACGAGGACCAGGGCCTGCTCTACGACCTCTACCGGCCGAAGGTCACCAACGACCAGCCACTCGACGTCCCCTACGGGAACTACGCCACCACCTGCCCGGTCCGCACCCTGCGCGCCTACCGCCAGGCCCTGCTCGACCACGAGCACGAGCCCACCGGTCCGCTGTTCGTCCGCATCGACCGCCACGGCCGCATCAACCCGCCGCTGCACCGAGGTGGCCGCCGCATCGGCGACCCGGCCGGCCGGATGACCGCCGAAGGCATCGGCGACATCGTCACCCGCGCCGCCCGCCGCGCCGGCCTGCTCCGCCCCGACCAGTTACTTCCCGAGGGCGCACCCCGCTGGACCGGCCACGCCCTGCGCCGCGGCTACGCCACCGCCATCCGCGAGGCCAAGAAAGACCAGCTGGAAGCCGCCCGCCACGGCGGATGGGTCGACGGCTCCCGCGCCTTCGCCGGATACCACGACCGGGCCGGCGTCTTCGACGAGGAGCTCAACCCGCTGTACGGCATCGGCCTGTAGATGCGGTCGGTCGCACCAACCACAGGTCGGTTCAGCTGACGGTGTCCTTGGAGCGCTCCTCCAAGCGCTTGAGGCGACGCGCCCACCGCCTGTGCCGCCACCGTAGACGGGCGCCCCGACGCAGTGTCGGCGTCGGAAAGCTCCGCGACCGACTGACGGGATAGGGCCCAACCAGCGAGGATGCGCTATGGCCAAATTCGAGGACCCCGGACGAACGAACACGGGCAGTCTCACTGAGATCAATGCATGGGCTCTGACATGGGACACCTATGACTCACGCCTGCATGACGAACACCCGATGCCTGCCCTGTACCCCGGGGCTCGGCATGTCAACTGGTGGGGCAGCGGACTGACTCTCGATGAGCTCCTCAGTCTCGCCCAGGTACACGGCATTCCCGTCGCCTGGGTCCCTAGCCAGGACATCCTGCGCAGTCTTGTCGATGCTGACAACAGCCACGAGGCCAAACTCGCCGTTCTCGCGGCCGAGGACGAGAGGATCTTGGCACAGTGCCGGGGAGTCCTGGCCGAGTGCACCGATGAATGGCTCAGCGGCGAAGTAGCAGCTGGTCTCAAGGCCTTGAGCGCCTACGCGGATGGCCATCATGAGGCAGCCGCATGCCTGGCTATCGCTGCACTCGAACAAATCCTCTACACCGTGAACGAGATCCCACCCGGCAAGAGGAAACACGGCACCCTGGCCAAGATCGGAGCCGCAGAGCCAGCTCGACTGCTTCCTGCGCGGCAGTACGTACGGGCTCCCCTGGCAACCCTCTACACCCCGTACTGGCCGGAGAGCGGCGATGCTCTGCCAGTTAACCTCTCACGCCACGCAGTCCTGCACCATGTGCCGCTTGACCACCTCAGCCAGGGACACTGCATCATCGCTGTGATGCTCCTGACCTCGGTGATCCGGCAATCGCAGGAACGGGTGGAGGACATTCGCTGGGACCTGCTCGTTCAGGCGTCGGATTGAGTCAGGCCGTTCCAGCAGGCGCAGGCTGAGCTGCAGCAGACCCTGGCCCCACACGAGGGGCGGCAGCCGCCAGGTCCTGGACGTCGGGCAGGCCTCAATCGCCCGGGCCCTGCACACAGCACGCCGCGCCCTGCTCGAAGGCCCCGAGAGCACCGCGATCCGCCACGCTCTGGACGACCTGATGGACCGCCATCTACTGCCGCTGGACGCCGAGCGCATCGCAGGCGAGCAACTCGACAGCGAGGTCGAGAGCACGCGCTCCCCCGAGGCCACCGCCTGGTGCCGCCGGGCCGTCGCCGAGTACATCGCCCCTACTCCCGACCCGGCCCCAGTTGGTGTCGAGGGATTCAAGGTCTTCCCGGGCAGCGACCAGGGGGATGCCGAGTAGAACTTCCTTCCCATCGTGCGGCGGCGCCGCCGAGAGTTCCGGAGGGGCCGCCGCACGGCTGCGAGACAGCAGAACGTTCAGCCACCGGCCGGGTAGCTCGTCAGCCGGCCGGTGTCCATAACCAGCCCGGCGTAGGCGTCCACAAGGAGTGGTGCGGCTTCGGGTTTGGTGGGCAAGTCCGTGCCGGTCCGTGCGTCCAGGGCGACGGGGCCGTTCACGCCGAGGCGTAGACCCGTCCGTGCCAGACCGCGGTCACCGTCGGCGCCTTGCGGCCCCCCTCGCCGTCCGTGATGGCCCACAGCAGCTGCCCGCTGGCCGGGTCCACTGTGACGACCGCGAAGGCGTGAGGACACACCAGCGTCTGGGCCTGGTCGTAGGTGCAGGTCACCGTGCCGAGCCCCGGGGGCATGTCGGCACGGAGCCGCCCGGTCTACACGTCCAGCAACTGGTCGGTCTTCGTGCCTCGGGCTTCCTGCCCGCGATGCGGAGCGTGGAGGGACCGGCTCCGTCCATGATCGCTGCGTACACCTTCGCCCCGCGCCACTTCTCGCTGCCGGTGGCGAGCTCGATCCCGACCGGGCTGGGGGTGCGGGGCTCGCCGTGGAGCAGGCCGGATACCGTCCCGGTGCTGACCTGGACAGCCTCCAGCCCATCCTTTCTCCACCGCAGGGCGTGGGATGCGGTGTCGATGCCGAACGACACGGCGTCGTCACCACCGACAACAGTGACCACGGCCGTACCGTCCTGCGCTCCCACGGCAGCGACTGTGCCCGAGTTGGCTCTGAGCGCCCACTCGGGCAGCTTGACGGCGGTCCGCCAGGTGGCCTTGTGCCGCAGCGCGCGGGCCTGCGTCACGGAGGTGAGCGGTGGGCAAGAGCCGCCGCCGCGGTGTTCGCCTCTTTGAGTGCCCCACATGCTCACCCAGCAGCCCTCCAGTGCGCGGCAACCTGAATGGTGCTCAGGGGACCGTGCTCGGAGCGAACTTGGCGATCACGTCGGCGCTCTCATCCAGCAGTTCGTCGCTGCCATGGTGGCTCGCCGCACGCTCCATGATCTCGCCGGCCAGGTGGCGTGCCTCCCTGTTCCCCGATGCGAGGCGCCCAGCAAGGGCAGGGCAGCGAGCTGGCGGGCGACAGCAGGTCATGCTCGAGGATCAGCCGGTGTCCCAGCTCCGTCCACGCTTCCGAGTCGTACTCACGCTCCACCCGAGCGAGAAGCCGTCCCGCGAGCTTCGAGTCGACTCTGGACCCCAACGCCTTCCCGAGAGACATCGTCAACTTGATGCCTGGCTTCGTGGGGTGTGCGCTCCCGACCCTCCCAGACACCGGCGTCGTCGCAGGGGAGTCGTACCGACATCAGGGGAATACCCCACGCTTCGAATAGCGCTCCCCGCCAGCTGGCGGCAGTTCGTGGACCGACGCGATCCGCGCCCAGGTGGTCGGCCGCAGCACCGAGGACTTCATGCAGCGCCTGGCCGCCCGCATCGCCGCCGAAGCCCGCCGCCCCTCCCGTATCCAATACGCCTCGGTGGCGATCGGCGATCCCGGTCCGCAACCGTACGGCGAGGAGCCGGCCGAGCTCACCCAGCTCGCCCCGCCCCCCACCGGACCCGCCCCCCACACCCTCCGCCCCGGCAACAGCACCCGGCCCCGCACCCGCCGCGGCGGGCGGCGCCGACCTGAGCCGATCATCACCACAGACCCCGACGCCGGCCAGTACATGGCCTTCGGATACGTCACCCAGCTGTGCACCACCATCCTGCGCTCCGCAGAAATCGACACCCTCACCGCGTTCGCGGCCGACTACGACGAGGCCGGCGCCCGTACCTTCGGATGCCTCCTCTACAGCCTCGACAAACGAGAGTCCGCTCTCTACTGGTGGCGCTTCGCCGCCGGCGCCGGCGACCCCCTCGCAGCCCATCTCCTGGCCGCCCACCACGCCGCGATCGGCCCCACCACCGAAGCCCGCGCCTGGCGCGCGATCGCCCAGATGCTCGCCTTCACCCCCGAACGCGACGTCCCCGAACCCGTCCGTCACCGCACCGAACTCGCTGAGGGCTTCGCCCGCGAACTCCCCATCCGCGAAGAAATGCACCTGTTCATGCGCTACCCAAACCTGCCCCAAGCCCTCGTAGCCCAGTAATCCCTTTCCCCGCACGGGTGCCGATCGGCTCCGGGCCGACCGGCACGTGAAAGGCACACCCGTCGTGAACGACATCATCGAGAACGGGGTCGCCGGCCTCACGGTCGCCGCCGTCATCTGGATCGCCGGCCGCCTGTGGGCACGCTGGCACCGAAAGGAGCAAAGCGACTGATCACCCGACTCCCGCGAGAGTCGGGGTCCCAGTCCCGCAGATGGGCAGCTCCGGCAGCTCGCCGCCCATCCCGCCCGTGATCAAGGATTGAGGCTGTTACGGGGCCTTGAACCCGTTTGGCGCAGGGGCGGCGGGTGGGATGGGGCCCGGTTGCGGGTGGGGTGGGGCGCTGCGGTCCGTGTGCCTTCAGGGCGCGTGGTGGAGGGGTTACGTTCGAGGGTCAACGTGGTCTTGACCCGTGCCCTGTGCAGCGGAGGGTCACAGAAATGTCGGCATTGGGCAACACCGGCCGTTTTCATGTCTTTCGGGTGTGGTGGGGGTCCAGAGTGTGGTTTCTCGGCAGCACGCCGGGAACTGTTCGAAGTCCTCCCGGCTTGCACGAGGCCGGGCCGGACTGCCCGTTGAAGGAGCCTTTCCTATGTCTGCTTCTCTCCTCACCCGCCGCACCCTCGCCGGCCTTCTGGCCGCCGGAGCCCTGATCGCCGCCGCGGCGGTGCCGGCCGCTGCCGACGACGACCACCGGCGCGACCGCGACCACCGCGGCCCGCACACATCCTCCCTCGTCATCGGTGACGTCGAGAACGCCGGCCGCGGCCGCGACAACCGCGCCCTGAACAGCGAATGGGTCGAGGTCAAGAACACCGGCCGCCACAGCGTGCAGCTGCGCGGCTTCACCCTCACCGACAAGCAGGGCAACCGCTACCGCTTCAACGACTTCCGCCTAGAGGGCCGATCCAGCGTCAAGGTCCACACCGGCCACGGCCGCGACACCCACCGTGACCTCTACCAGGACCGACGCCACCAGATCTGGGACGAGCGCGACACCGCGACCCTCCGAGACAACCGCGGCAACGTCATCGACACCGAGTCCTGGGGCCGTCGCGGACGCCACCACCACAGTCACTGACCCCATCAAGCGCCACACCCGTCCAGGGTGTGACCTGCCGGCTACCGCACCAACAGGCGTGCCACGGCAAACCAGCCGCGGCACGCCCATGCGCTACGCCGCGCTCGCCGCGCACTGCGTGGACTAGCAGCGAGCCCAAGACCGTGCGCGCCTCAATGTCGGACTACCGCCTCTACACCGCCCGCCTGGCTCTGGCCGACCCGCCGCCCACCCGCCGGCGGCAGCCCATGGCCGCATCGGACCTCGACCAGCCGCCTTAGGCTGGCCCTGGCGTTGCTCCACCTGCAGCTGGAGAAGGAGGAATGGGACATCCCGCGCGTCCCGCTGTGCTACGACCGCGCTGTCCTCGCCTCCACCATGCTTGCCGACCAACTGCGCACTGCCCGGCGAACCGGCCGCGCCATGTACGAGCTCACCGCGCACCAGCAGGCCGCGATGCCTGAGCAGCTCCTCGTACCGTTTCGTGACGCCGAGTCGGACCACCCGGGACGACGAGCCGAAGTCGGTGCTCGACCTGACGGCAGTGTGGGCCCTGCAGAAATCCCGCACCGACCAGGAGCGCTTCAGTACACCGCCGAGCAGGTGTGTTACCTCGCGGACTCCGTCACCGAGATGGTCGACAGGCAGTTCCCGAGGACGACCAGGGGGCTTGCCTGCCGACACCCAAGGCCACTTCGAGAACGGGACCCCGGGTGCCACTCCAGCCACTGGCCGACGTCCACGAGGCGTTGAGCAACTTGGCAGCGGCGAGGGCGTCTGCTCGGCGGCGGCCAGGGTCTCTCGTGCCCCTACACGTGGAGTCCCAACCTCTTCCGATGCCCTTACAGAGTTCCTCTCGGACTCGGGTTGAACTCTGCGGCACAAAAGGAGCCTCACTCTGTTGGCTGCTTCTCTTACTCGTTTGGACCATTGAGGGCGAAAAGCAGCGATGAGTCCAGGGCCCGACTCCACCTACCCCCGAAGCGTGAATATGCCCAGGTCACGGTCCTAGTTGAGGTGTCCAGATCACCTCCGATGGCTTTCTCTCGACCTACGACACAGACACTCAGAGACCGCTCTGGGCGTCGAAGTGAGTACCTGCATGGTAAAAATTGAACGCACGCAGCCAAAGCGCCATCCCGCGCCCCGTAGTCTAAGGAAGAAAAATGACCCATCGTTCACTGCGAGACTTGCTCGGCGAAATCGACACCGACAAAGTCCGCATCGACGAGCATGGCCGTATTCGAGGCAGTGACCCGCAGATCGAGGCTCGGCTGAACGAGTTGAGGGAACTCCTCGATGTGGGAAGGTTGGCAGTTATGGACGAAGGTAACGGAACCATGTGTCATTGCACTGTGCCCCCGCCGCCGCCGCCCATTCAGTCGGGGTGCGCGATCCAGTGACTGATGACACTGCCATCTCTGGCATCCCAGACGAGGAAGTCCTCACAGCCTTCAGCGATGAGATTTTGCATCTAATTCTGCTTCCCACAGAACAGTGCAACTTCCGCTGTGTTTATTGCTATGAGGACTTCAGCGTAGGCACAATGAAGGAGCCAGTGGTTGCGGGTGTAAAGCGACTTTTGGAACGCAGAATCCCGACCCTCCGGCAGCTCCATATCGGCTGGTTCGGTGGGGAGCCGTTGATCGCCCAAAAGGTGATCCAGGACATTTCTGAATCGGTGCTGGCGCTCACGAGGACGGCGCCTGGGATCACCTACACGAGCGAGGTAACAACCAACGCCTATCACCTCGATCCAGCTACCGCTCAGCGCCTGTACGACCTCAATATTCGACAATATCAAATTTCGCTTGATGGTCCTGAAGAAATTCACGACCAAACGCGCATCCAGCGCAACGGAGGTGGTTCGTTCCAGAAGATTTGGACCAATCTCCTTGGCCTTAAGGCCAGCTCCCTCGACATCAGAGTCACACTGCGGGTACATGTCACCCCAGCCAACTTGAACGCGATGCCAGAGTTTCTGTCCGAAATCCGCAAGGAGTTTCTACAGGACAGCAGATTTGTCGTCCTACTCAAGTCAGTAGGTCACTGGGGTGGCCCCAATGATGAAGAGTTCAATGTTCTAGGAGCATCCGAATCCCGTCAAGCGATCAGCGAGCTGGAAAAGCTGATTAACGGACAGGGGGGCGGTGCGGACAAAGTTTACCATCCAGGCAGCGTCTGTTACGCGTCCCGACCCAACTCGCTACTGATTCGAGCAACCGGTGAGGTTGGAAAGTGCACAGTAGCGTTGTCTGATCCCGCAAACAACATTGGCCGTCTTCTAGAGGATGGCACTCTCAAATTGAGGGAGGAGCGTCTGGGCCCCTGGCTTCGAGGATGGACCAAGGACTCTTCGAAGGTTCTTGGATGCCCACTTGTGGGGCTACCGAGATCTCAAGGTGAACCGGTGCTCATGCAGATCGGAGTCCGCCCCCCTGGCCTATCGAGGAGTGGCGATGCCAAAGTCGGTAAATGATTTCCTGTACCACTATGCGCGAATTCCGCGCACTCCTTTGGCGCCTTGGGCTGAGACGTTGGTCGAGTCTCTCAATAGGGGAGTTCTGTCGCAGTCTGACGAAGACGCGACGACGCTCTCCGCTCTTAATAATGCCGCTCTGGTCTTTGCCTATCTAGGGGACCTGGACAAGGCAAAGAGAGTGTGTGAATCACAACTCTTCTGGATCTCCTCTCAGACGGAAGGTCTTCCCCCGAAGCGGTCGGCCACTCTGCTTCATTTGGCTCTCGACCCCTGGGTTAACATGGGCCGACTGCTGGGATTTCAGGGGGACACAAAGGGTGCCCTGGCTCATTTTTCGGATATCCACTCGCTCGACTCAGGTGGTGAGGTTTCCCTTGGACCGTGCCGCCTCACTCCACAAATCTGGGAAGTGGTTCTAGAAAGATACCCAGACATGCAAGGACTTCCCCGTGCTGTCTACGTGATCGATTCCTTTAAGGCTTTCTTTCAGGCTCGAGATTCTCACGGCGCGCTTGAGTTCGCTGGGAGCCTCAAATGTGTCGAGCATGCCGGAATCCGCTCCTTGGTGGCTGATGGCGAATTGATTCCTAGCTCAGGGTTGCATTATCTGGTCAATGAGGCAATGATTATCGCGAAATCCCGGCTTGAGTGGCATGATGACATCCTTGTAAGCTCGAAAAATCTTCCAGCCGGTGTAGATATGTATTACCAGGCTGTAATGATGCTATATAGCATGAGAAGCCGCCTGATGCTGGGCCAGGAAGACGCGAGCCAGATTCGCAAGATGGCTCTTCTGGTAACCGGTGGTTCATTTGACTCAATTCCCTCTACGACAATGCTCCGATTCATCGAGCAGTTCGCCAACCTGCTTGAGGAGTCCGGGGAAAACGAACTCGCGCTTGGCGTCTACGTTAAGGGCCTCCGGCTGGCCCGGAGTATTAACGACCAGCTCTCCGAATGGTCCTTTCTCAGATCCTTGTTGCTACTCGATACCCGGTCCCAAGAGCAGCATAAATGGAAGGCTTCATACGAGCGGCTCACCACTGACTGCGAATATGGCCTTGTTCGTCGAGTCGAAGGCCTGGCCTCATCTGCCGGGCCAGGAAGCGTTTACGAACGGCTGCTAGAGGCGGTCGGCAACCTAACCCGCGCTCCGGCTATTCTGACGTAATTTGCCGCGCGGAGCGTGACCCATAGGATGAGTGCGTCACCCCTACAAATGCAGGCGTCACACAGGCGCATAATGCCTCCAGGTGGCAGTCGGCGACCCACGAGGAGTTTCAATGAGCAGCGGCCATCTGGCTCTGACGGCCTACTCGTTGAGGAGTCAGGCTATGCCGATTGGCGTTGCATCGCCAAATCGTGAATGGATGTCGGCGACTGATCACAGGTTCGCCAATCGCTGTTTGCCCCTCCTTTTGGCAAATCAGAGCGGCTGGGTCATCCACAACTCCGTATCCTTTCAGGCGAATTGGACTGGCGGGGCAGATAAAAAGTCACTAGTGATCACGTACGACAAGAGCGGACTCGCCCCGTCGGCCAGTAGCCATTTCGGCTCTGGCGTTATCACTTGGGATATTCCGTACCTATTCCGCACGCCATCTGGGTATAATTTGCTCGTCCGCGGCCCTGCCAATTGCCCTAAGGATGGGGTGTGCGCATTGGAGGGAGTTGTAGAGACGGACTGGACGGCTGCCACGTTTACTATGAACTGGAAAATCACGCGACCCTTCATGGATGTTTCCTTCGAAGAGGGCGAGCCAATCTGCATGATCGTGCCCCAGCGTCGTGGCGAGCTGGAGGAATTCCAGCCCGAGTTGCGAAGTCTAAAATCAAATCCTGAAGAGATGCGGCGCTGTAAAGCGTTTGCTGATTCCCGTCGGGCTTTTCTCGAGCAGCTTCCCTATCTTGGGCCCTCGGACGCGAAATGGCAGAAGAACTATTTCCGGGGCTGCGATGTGGAAAGTGACACACCTTCTCCGGACCATCAGACCCGGCTTCACCTCCGGGAGTTCGAGATGCCCGACCGTGACGGCCACGAATGCCAGCCGGAATGCAGCAGGCAGACGACAAAGACGTCATCTCATTTGGTGGTTCAGTAGAGGGCGCAGGGCGGTCTCGGCCACGCTGCGCTCCGGGCCCTCGCCACCGACCCGGACGGACATCGCAGACCTGAGGACGAAGAGGCTCGCAGAGCTGCGGATCCGGGCCGCCCTCGCAGGCCGGCCCGTCCGCTCCCGCGCCGTTGAGCCGACCGCCCCCACCCCCTGGCTCATGATCGTGTCCCCGGACGGGACCGTCACCGACGTCGCCGAGCACCCCGCCCCGCCGCACCTCGCCGTCGACACCACAGGATCGTCCGCGCCTCCTTCCGCCGAACTGGCCGCCCCCGAGCCAGCCGGCCTGCCGGTCCTGCCTGCCGTGGCGCCGGTCGCTCCCGTCCCCGAGATCCACCGAGAGGCATGGGCACGTCTGCGTGCCGCGTACGGCGCTGGGGACCTGCCCGCCGCTGTCGTCTGTGCCCTCAGGCTGGAGACGGCCCTGGAAGCCGAGTACGGCCCCCTCGACCCCCACACCGTCAACGCGCTGACGATTCGGGCATGGCTCACGCTCTGTCAGCGCACCGACCTGCACGGCACGGTGGAGCTCCTGATCGCCCCGTCCTGCGGCGCCAGGCCGCCAAGGTCCGCCCGAAGGCCGACACCGCACGCGCGGCCCGCAACGCGTGTGCGGTGTGGTCGCTGCTCCTGGACGAGGACCCGCAGGCCGCCCTCACCGTCGCTCCGTCCCTGGCGGACATGCTCGCATCCGGGGATGGGACAACCACCGCCGCGACGTCCTCGCCCGGACCGAGACCGCGGCGGCGCTCGCCGGGTAGGCCGGCGCCGGGGTGGGCCTTGACCGGACATCCGTCGGGGAGGAGTACCTCCTTGGGTGCGGTTTTGGCGCCGGGCCGTGTCACTGCGGCGCTCGGGGGCCTTGAGCGGGCATGAAGCTCTTTACGCACCCAGGTCTGGCGGCGGCCGCGCTGGCCGTGGCTGTTGGGGCCGCCCCCGTCACCGCGTCCCCGGCGGGCGCCGCGCCGCACTTCAAGTGCTCGAGCAGTACCAAGTCGATCGATGACGCCGCCTACTCCGGTCCGTGGCCGGACAACTGGGAGGTGACGGTGCAGGTGTGCGCGGTGCGTTCGGGGGCGACGGTGTCCGCGTATGCGGACGTCCGGTGGGACGGCCCCGGCTTCTACTCCACCACGGACGCGACGATGTTCGACGGTGCCAAGGTGCGCGTACAGATCAAGCAGGCACGGGAGGGCACCGACCCGGTGGTGGTGGAGAGGGACTTCGCGCTGAAGAGGCGGATGGAAGCGGCGACGTCGAGCGGGGACCGCAACGGGAGCTTGCGCACCCCGACGATCAGCCACCGGGCCGGCCCCGGCGCCCTGGGCGACGCGGTCCTGTACCTGGACTGGCGCAAGGACGGTCATGGCTACCGGGCCTACGACTACACCGGCTCCCCTCGGGTCTGAGGCGACACGGCCCGCGATCGGTGAGCGGCGCGGCGGCCGCCGGCATTGTCAGTGTTCGGCTCTAGGCTCCGGCCGTGGCTGATATCGAACTCACCGACGAACTGATCCTCCTGCAAAAGCACTCCGATACCGCGTGGGCGCGGTTGCAGGAGATCCAGGACCGCCACGGGCGGCCCCTCGGAGGAGGGCGGGTGGAGCGACGAGGCCCATGCGGAGTGGGATGCGGCCTTGGAGACCTGGCACGACCGGGCCGACGTCGTCCGCAAGGCCATCGCGGCGTGGCAAGCGGAAAGCAGCCAGAGCCGCATCGACATCGAGGGCCGGCTGAAGGCCGAGGTACGCGGGGGCAAGGGCCCCCAGGTGTGGCCCGAAGCGGGATAACGGCCAGGGGCCCGGCCTTGGGACCCGCCGCTTGCACGCTTTCGAACACATGAGCGACTATGAGTGTCATGGCTGGTCAGGCACCGCGCGGGCACGCCGCGCCTCCTCGGGCACGGACCGGGAATCTCCCCCCCGGTGCGCGTGCTGCTGCCTGACGGTGAGATCAGCGGTGGGCTGGTGCGCGGCTGGCATAGCCGTACCGCCTCCACGGGCCAGGATTTGGCGGCGGACCTGGTCGAGATGGACATCCCCGCCGGCCACGTCCGATCGCCGAGGCGATCGAAGCCCCGACGGTGGGAGCCGGCTGCACCATCACCGGGGGTGCGTGGCACTCCTACTACGACGACGCCCTCGTCTCCGGCCCGGCCGGGATCGACATCGACCACATGATCCCGCTCGCGGAACTCCACGACTCGGGAGGCTACGGCTGGACGACCGGGCGCCGCCGGTACGCGAACGACCTCGGCAGCGACGTGACCCTCGTTGGGGTTACAGCGCGTTCGAACCGGCAGAAGTCCGACCAGGATCCGGCCACGTGGATGCCGGCCCCGGCGGTGCACTGCCGGTACATCGGCGAGTGGGTGGCGACCAAACACCGGTGGGCGTTGTCGGTGGACCAGGCGGAGCGTGAGGCGCTGCTGCGGTACGCGGCCGGCTGCCCGAACGCGGTACTGGCCTTCGACCGGGCCGCCTGAGCCGGGCCCGACGTCCTTCGGTACGGACATCTACGCGGGCCGCCACAGCAGTGGCGGCCCGCGCAGTCCTGAGTCAGAGGTCTTCAGGCAGGAGCCGAAAGTGCGTGTGCGTGGAGAGGGGGACCACTGACCGAAAGTCGCGGAAGTCGGTGGTCAGGATCATGTCGGTGTCGTACTGCGCGGCCAGCGTCATGGACACGGCGTCCGAGAGATCGAGCTGTAGACCCTTGTAGCGGGCGCGGATGTTGGCTGCGCCGGCGAGGGTGGCCGCGGTGACGGTGGGGATGATGTAGCGGCCGGAGACGACGTTGACTCGGAAGTCTTCGGCAATCTCCACAGATGCCTCATAGCCGAACTCTTTGCGTGCCATGTGGTCGACTTCGTCCAGGACCAGCGGCGATATTACGAGTGCGCCGGCGGAATCGAGTACCTTCATGCAGGCCTCGCTACGCGGGTGCGTTTCGTCGTAGGCGTGGATGATGGCGCAAGTGTCCGCCACGATGATCACCCCGGCCATCAGGCCTTGCCCCGTTCAGCCTTCTCAGCCTCGGCGGTCAGGTACTCCCGGAACTGGTCCACCCAGGCCGGTTCGGTCATCTTCTTGGGCAGTTCTGTGTGGGCAAGCCAGGTGACGACCATGGTCCGTGCGGCGTCGGCGTCGCGGGCGTGTTGGAGCCGGTGGGCGAGGTAGACGGCATAGTCGGCTGCTGCCGTCTGATGGGTGCGGATGTCGGGATCGGCCCTGGACGTCGGTTGTTCGTCCAGGACCTGGTGGTTTAGTTCGGTATCCGCGATCACCGCTGCCACGTTGCCCCACATGAGGGTCAGAGCCGCCTTCTCCGGGGTAGCTTCCTCCTCCTGGAAGTCGGGGCGCCTGAGGACGCGGTCCAGGTTCTCGCGGACGCGTGCGAAGGTGGGCGACAGCATCGCACTCGTCACAGTCGGCGCCAGCAGCAGTGGCAGCGTTTCGGAGTTGGAGGGAGCGGCATCGGCTGCGACGGCGTCACGCACATCCTCAGTCGTGACGTCCTTACCGGATCCGCGGAACCGGCGGCGGATTGCCGGTGCATCCCAGGTGCGGACAGAGGCGGCAGCCAGGCGGATACCGCGTCGGATCAGCTCAGCCTCGGAGACTCCGAGACGCTCGGCTCCCTTCTTGATGGCTTCAAGGTCGTCGGGGTCCGCGTAGACGTTGGTGCGCTTCATCTGCTTTTCGGACATGTACCAACCCTACACACGTTGTGTCGTTGGCGGTAGACACCGCAGGGGCTGCAGCCGCCAGGATGCGGGCCATGTCGGCAGCGGGTACATCACGGGCCTTTGAGGTGCTGGGTCGGCGGGCTGACACTGCGCGGTGATGGTCGGGGGAGCGTAGCTGGCCCTTGTCCGGCCGCCGGTTCCGATCGGCGGCCGGACCGCCCGGCGTGATGCAGGCGGGAGCGGGCTGGTGGGTGTGGTGCGAGGCTGGAACAGAGGGGGGCGGGTGAACGGAGGTCTGCCGGATGCGTCCCATCTGGTCCGGCGCGATCAGCTTCGGCCTGGTCACTTCTCTGAACTTCGCTGCTCGTGAACCTCGTTGGCCGTAGTCGCGAATGATCAAGGTGGTGAGATGACTCGGCGGAGTGGCTGCTGGCCCCGCTCCCCCCTTGATCCCCGCAGCTGAGTCTGACTAGGTTTGCCGCCGACAACGGACGATCAAGCAGGTGGGGCGTATGGCGGGTCTGGACGAACTGGTGCAACTGTTCGGCCTGCCAGCGGCCCGAGAGACATCCCCGGACGACTGGTCCGAGGTCGAGAACCATCTCGGCTCGGCGCTACCGGGCGACTTCAAGGCATTCCTTGACGCCTATGGAACCGGCGCGATCTGCGGAGAGCTGGTGGTCTTCCACCCCCTAGGGTCCAGCCCGCTGCTGATCCTTGAGCCGGCAGACCTGGACGAACTGGCAGACTGCGGTGAGATCGGTCCGGTCGAGCCGAAATCTGAACCGTTCTGATCCGGCTGCCTCCCGGGGCCTGCCGCTCTGGAGCGCGTGATGAGGTGCTTCACCGGCCACGCCTCAGCATCGGCATCGGCATCGGGAGGTCGACCGCCGCGCTCACGGCGCTTCTGGCCAGCAGGGAGAGCTTGTTTTCAGCGCCGGCCAGGCTGACTCGAAGCCCCTCGACCTCACCGAGCCAGCCTTCGCGCACGGCCTCGGCGATTCGGACCGATGCCACTCCACCCCCACGCCGTTCAGGAACCGCCACCACCGCAGCAGGTCCATCCCATACGAGCGGATCGTCGACGGCGGCCGCGAACATGCCTGCAGCTCGGCGAAGAACGCGGACACCGGCTCCACCACCGCGCCCGTGGCATCCAGCAGCACGTACGGCTGGGCCGGGTTCGCCATCTCCACCAGAGCGCCGGTCTGAGGTAGCACGAAGCTGATCAGATCCCGAGGGGGATCACCCGTCTCAAGCATGACCGGAAGCTAGCAGAAACCACATCTGACCTGCGATTATCCGGAAACTAGTTCAGTCAACACCACC